>NZ_WTLD01000012.1:0-116616 GCF_011379025.1 Polaribacter sp. 11A2H | reverse complement strand
TAACAATTGTATTTTCCTGCAAATGATTTCTTTGCATTCTGACTATCAAAATAATGTTGGGAAATTCTTTTTTGAATATTGTTTGTAACTCCTATATATAAAACTGTTTTCTTTTCGTTTGTAATTATATAAATAAAGTATTGTTTAAACATTCTTAAATATAATCAATTATATTAAAAACTCAGAATGTCATTCCGAAATGAGGCCTTTTGCCGATTGAGGAATCTAAATTATAATTACGAAACCTCTAGATTCCACGTCGTTCCTACGTCTCTCTGTCGGAATGACATTTGTAACGATAAATTAAACTTAAAAACTCAAAATGTCATTCCGAAATGAGGCCTTTTGCCGATTGAGGAATCTAAATTACAATTACGAAAATTCTAGATTCCTCGTCGTTCCTGCGTCTCTCTTTCGGAATGACAATTGTTATCTACTTTAAGTCTTTCAATAACAATTGAATCGTTTTATTTCCGTTCCATACATTTTCATCTAAGCCATATACGATATCAAAATCGTTTTGCACAAACTCCATTTTATCACCTAAACCAAAACCAATGGAATTAAAAGTTCTTTTATTATCACCTTGAAAAACGTTCAGTTTTAAATGCGTTTTATCTGCACCAACTTGTTTTCCGTAACCATTATCTCTTACACAACTTGTTTTAAAAGTCGGTCGCATATTCATAGGACCAAACGGTGCCATTTGCTGAATAATTCTAAAAAACTTAGGTGTAATTTCTAACAAATCTATTTCTGCATCTATAGAAATCTCAGGAGTTAACAACTCTTTATCAATTGTAGCTTTTACAACTTCTTCAAATTTATTTTTGAAGTTCTCGTAGTTTTCAGGTGCTAAAGTTAAACCTGCGGCATATTTATGTCCGCCAAATTGTTCTATAAACTCTTCACAAGCATGCAATGCATTATAAACATCAAAACCTTTTACAGAGCGTGCAGAAGCCGCTAATTTATCGCCACTTTTGGTAAAAACTAAGGTAGGTCTATAATATTTTTCAATTAAACGAGAAGCAACAATACCAATAACTCCTTTATGCCAATCTTGTTGAAAAACCACAGAAGTAAAACGATCTTCCTCTTCATTGTCAATAATCTGAATTAAAGCTTGGTCTGTAATTTTCTTATCTAAATCTTTTCTATCTGCATTAAAAATTTCTATGGCAGCAGCAAACTCCACCGCCGAGTCAAAATCCATTTCTGTTAATAATTCTACCGCATAATTACCATGCTTCATTCTACCAGCTGCATTTATTCTTGGTGCAATGGTAAAAACAACATCGGTAATTGTTAATTCAGACTTTTTAGTTTGATGAATAATTGCCTTAATTCCGTTTCTTGGACTTTGGTTAATTACTTGTAAACCATGATACGCCAAAACTCTATTTTCGCCATTCATAGGTACAATATCTGCAGCAATTGCTGTAGCAACCAAATCTAAATACGGAACAAAATCTTCTATCGTTTGACCTCTAGAGCTTCCCAGAGCTTGAATTAACTTAAACCCAACTCCACAACCACAAAGCTCATCAAACGGATAAAAACAATCTTCTCTTTTTGCATTTAGAACGGCAACTGCCTTCGGTATTTCATCTCCCGGTTTATGGTGATCGCAAATAATAAAATCGACATTTTTCTCTGTAGCATACGCAACCTTGTCAATAGCTTTTATTCCGCAATCTAAGGCAATAATTAAAGAGAAATCATTGTCATGCGCAAAATCTATTCCCATATAAGAAACGCCATAACCTTCTGCATACCTATCTGGAATATAAGTTGCAATATTTGGATAAATCGTTTTTAAATAAGACGCAACCAAAGAAACAGCTGTTGTTCCATCTACATCATAATCACCAAAAACAAGAATATTTTCATTGTTAGCAATTGCCGTTTCAATTCTAGCAACTGCCAAATCCATATCTTTCATTAAAAAAGGATCGTGAATTTCATCTAAACTAGGGCGAAAATAATTTTTAGCTTCCTCAAATGTTTCGATACCTCTTTGACAAAGAATTGCTGCTATGGTTTTATCTACCTGAAGCTCTTTTGCTAATTTTTCTATTTTTTCCCTATCTGCTTTTGGTTTTAACGTCCATCTCATAGCTGGTTTATCACTTAATTTTCAATTTTATGTAAATGAATTTCAATTTCTACCTCAGCAAATTGACGAAACATTTCCATAACACCACAGTATTTTGTTACCGATAAATTTACAGCTTTCTGAATTTTTTCTGGCTTTAAGTCTGTATCAGTAAAATGATAATCTACTTTTACTTTCTTATAAAATTTTGGGTGTTCTTCTGTTAATTCTGCAGTAATATCAATTTTAAAATCGGCAACCTCAGCACGCATTTTTGCTAACAAAGACACTACATCTAAACCAGAACAACCAGCTAATGATGCTAACATTAAAGCTTTTGGTCTATACCCTTTTCCTTCTCCTCCACTTTCTTCTCCTGCATCCATCGTTAAATTTAATCCACTCGGATTATCAGATTCGAATTGCATGTTTTCTTTCCAGGTAGTTTTTACAATATTTGTAGCCATATTAGATTGTATTATTATCGTTTTTTTATAAATTGAAATAGTAAATTGTGCTTGTTCTTACAAAAATAAGAAAACCCTTATAAGTTAAGGGATAAATTGAATAAATCTATTGAACGTAAAATACAAGACTTCATTTAATTAAAAATGAAACTTTTACATAAAAAATCTAACTGTTCTTTAGTATGATTTGCATTGAGAACTATTCTATTAAATTTCTTACTACTTGTAGCATAATAAAAAGAAGTAATTAAAATATTTTTATCCCATAAAATTTGTGCTATTTTTTCATCAGAATGAAAGAAAACAGGATACGTTTTATCAATAGTAATGGCTGTATTATTTTTTAATTGATCAAACATATACTCCATATTACTTTTCAGCTTTACTAATTGCCTTTTATAAATTTCTTGAGCATTTATAAAAACCTCTAAAAAAGCAGGACTCATACCAGCAGCCCCAATAAAAAGATTGTCTTTTTTAATAAGATTGATAAAACTTAAATCTCCAGCAATTACACCGCCATTAATACCAAAAGCCTTCCCTAAAGAAGAAGTAATAATCACTTTTATATTTTTACTCTTTGGCACTAAATTAGAAATTCCGTTTCCGTTTTCTCCTAAAACTCCTAAACTGTGCGATTCATCTATAACCAAATAAATAGTATTAGAACTGTCAATTTCATTTAAAAAATCAAAAGAAAACGGCGTTGTTTCAAATGCTGCAATTCCATCTAAAACAATACTTATTTTTTTGTTTTTAATTGATTTTAAAGAAGGATGTAATTCTAAGTTATTAAAAATAGGTAACGAATTTTCCGGTAAAATTGCCGGATGCGTTTTAGGCATAAAATAAAAAACATCTACAAACGTGTCTATTTTTTTTATAGCAAATTGTCCAGCTAAAGTTCCTGAAGAAACAGTTACAGCTGTTTCTGTTTGTAAAAAATTAGCCAAATAAGTTTCACCTTTTTCATAAACAGCTAATTTTATATTTGCTCCTCTAGAACTTCCGTATGAAACTCCCCATTTCTGAATTGCTTTAAAAACTAATTCCTGAAATTCGGGTAAAGTAGCAACTCCTAAATAAGAAGTTCCACTAAAATACAAGTATTCTTTTTCGTTTAAAGAAGCTGTTGTAGTTGGTGCTTTTTCTAATTGCATATTTATAATAATGAAGCACCAGTTCCATTCTCATCAGCATAAGAAATTACACCATTGTGTATGGTAATTCCTTTGGCAATATCTTTTTTTAACAACAAACCACCATCCATATCTACATAATCTAAAAGCGGTAATAAATGTGCAATTGCAGAAATACCTACGGTAGATTCCGTCATGCAACCAACCATTGTTTTTAAACCTAACTCTTTTGCTTTTTCTAACATTCTTTTACCTGGTGTTAGTCCTCCACATTTTGTCAACTTTACATTTACACCATGAAACAAACCAAAACATTTTTCTACATCACTTTCTACAATACAACTTTCATCTGCTATGATTGGTAAAGCAGAATTTTTGAATAATATTTTAGCCCCTTCAATATCATTTGCTTTTAAAGGTTGCTCTAAAAACTCTACACCTAATTCTTTTAATTTAAAAGAGTTTTCTATTGCTTGATCTGCTGTCCAACCACAATTGGCGTCAATTCTAAAAATTGCATCAGAATGTTTTCTTAATTCAGTTACTATTTCAATATCATTTTTAGTCCCTAATTTTATTTTATAAATTGGCCAAGGAAGTTCTTTCATCTTCGCTACCATTTTTTCAACAGAATCGATACCAATAGTATAATCTGTCATTGGATTTTTACCGATATTTAAACCCCAAATTTCATATAACTTTTTGTTTTGTTTACGAGCGTACAAATCATTAAAAGCCATATCTAAAGCACATAATGCAAACATATTTTCAGCAAATAACGGTTGCAATTTTCGCCAAAAATCAGCAGGTTTCTCGCCTGACAAAGATTCAATAAAAGCCAAGTTTTCTTGAATAATAGCCTTCATATTTGTAACCGTAATATTATAATAAGGGTTTGAAGTTGCTTCACCAAAACCAGAAAAACCATCTGAAATTAACTCTACAACTAAACTTGGTTGAAAATCATGAGACTCTCTAGATATTGTAAATGTGTGTTTTAATTGAAGATTATAAGAATGCAGTTTTATTTTCATTTTTTTACCGTTATATTTATCGTAAAGTTATAAAATAGAATTCTATAAATAAATTTAAAATCATAAATATGCCATTAGTTACCCCATTATCTTCAGAACACGACATGGAAACAAAAGAATTAGCACTATTCTTTAATGAAACCTTAGGTTTTTGCCCTAATTCTGTTTTAACAATGCAACGCAGACCCGCAATTTCTAAAGCTTTCATAAACTTAAACAAAGCAGTTATGGCTAATGAAGGTAGAGTAACATCTGCATTAAAAAGAATGATTGCTTGGGTTTCTAGTAATGCTACGGGTTGTAGATATTGCCAAGCCCACGCCATTAGAGCAGCAGAACGTTATGGCGCAGAACAAGAACAATTAGATAATATTTGGGAATACAAAACACATGCTGCTTTTTCTGATGCAGAACGAGCTGCCTTAGATTTTTCATTAGCTGCCTCTATGGTCCCTAATGCTGTTGATACCAAAATTAAAAATGAGTTATATAAATATTGGGATGAAGGTGAAATAGTAGAAATGTTAGGTGTTATATCTCTTTTTGGATACTTAAATCGTTGGAATGATTCTATGGGAACAACACTAGAAAAAGATGCAATTGAAAGTGGAGATCAATATTTAGGAAAACATGGCTTTGAAGTAGGTAAACATCAATAAAAATAGTATATTTATTCTCAAAAAAATACCTCCTCATTTAGAATGAGAAGGTTAAAATAAATTATTAAGGTCCCCCAACCTCGTCAAATTTAACAATCAAAAATAATGAAATAAGATTACTCTAATATTGTATATTCTGCAAAATCTATTTTATTTTTTTGTATTATTTAAGTTTTAAATATCCCTATGAAAAAAGAACAAGAAAAATTATTTGACTTAATAAAACTAAAACTCCCCAAAAACGTTTCTTTTATAGACGAAATTTCGGATGTTTTAGATTTAAGTTATGATGCTGCTTACCGCAGAATTAAAGGAAAAACCCCCTTAAACCTAACAGAAACACTACAACTTTCTAACCATTACAATATTAGTTTAAACACATTATTGATTGAAACAAAAAATAATGCTCAAAAAATTGTTGTGGAAAAGACTCATCATATAATTTCAAATGATTTTTTACATGTCTTTTTTAAAGAAGCTGTAAAAGAAATTCAAAATTTATTAGAATCTAAAGAAGCGCTACTAATTAATTCACTTAAAGATTACCCTCTCTATCATGCGGGTAATAGTTATTTTGCTAAGTTTAGAATCTTCGCTTTAATAAATATGTCTACTAGCGATTCTAAGGTAAAAAAACTTCCTTTTTCTGAGTTTACTCCCTCTAAAGAAATTCTAAAAAATCATAATACTTTTTTAAGTAAATACAATAAGGTTGCTCTTATAGAAATTTGGAGTGACTCTACCATCGATAATATTTTAAATCAAATTCAATACTTTTTTGACGTTGGACTCACTACAAAAGAAGAATCTATAAAAATTGCGGATGGTTTAATAGACTCTCTGTTAATAATTGAAAAACAAGCAAAGAATCAAAAAAGAGACAAAAGCGAAAATAGTTATCATTTATACCATAACAACCTTGTTCCTCTATTAAACACGGTGCTTATGCAAACAAAAACTAATAAAAAAGTTTTTGTTCCTTATACCAATCTAAGTTACTTTAAGGTAAGTGATGAAAATACTACAAACCAAATTGAGCTACATTTAAAAACTCAATTAGAGTTTTCTAAAAACCTTTCTGGAGATGCTGCTGTAGATAGACAGAAATTCTTTAATACTCTTTCTCAAAAAATTGAAAATCGAAAAATAAAACTTTCTGCCACTTTTTTACATAATAATCTTTCTAACTCTGTTTTGTAAATTTGGAATTACATTTTTCTCAAACCAGGGGTTTTTAGTCAACCAAAAACGATTTCTGGGTGATGGATGCGGAAGTGTAAAATATTTAGGCAAATACTCTGGATAATTATCTACCGTTTCTGTAAGCGTACTTTTGGCTTTGTCTTTTAGGTAATAGTTTTGTGCATACATTCCTATTAAAATTATCATTTTTAAGTTTGGCATTAATTCAAATAACTGCTGATGCCATTGTGGAGCACATTCTTTTCGGGGCGGTTTATCACCACTTTTTCCTTTACCAGGATAACAAAACCCCATGGGCACAATTGCAAATTTTTCTACATCGTAAAAATCTTCATCAGAAACATTGAGCCACTTTCTTAATTGTTTTCCGCTTGCATCGTCCCAAGGAATTCCAGATTTATGAACCTTTGTTCCGGGTGCTTGACCAATAATTACAATTTTAGATTTTTTATGACCAGTAACCACAGGGTTAGCTCCTAAATCTAAATGTGGCTCACAAATTTTACATTGTTTTATTTCTGATAAAAGGTGTTGCATTTTCTAAAAACACAGTTTTTTTAACATACCAATAGGCGAAAGACAAAGAATCTCTCTTTTAAAGAAGATATAATTATTAATGAGATTTCTCAATCGCAAAAAAGCTCATTTCGAAATGACAAACTGAATGTAATTCTGAATGACAGAGGAAAAAGAATCTAAAACGTAACAATACTATGAGATTTCTCAATCGCAAAAAAGCTCATTTCGAAATGACTTTCGAACTCTAAAAAAAACTCTTACTTGACCTCTAAAGCTTCACTTTCAAAAGACAAACCATCGAAACCAAACTTCATAAAATTTCTGATATTTTGATGAGAGTCTCCGTTTACATCTTCTAAAACATTTTTATAATGTTCTCCAAAGCAAAATAACGTTTCTTCTTTTGTCATTTTTTGAGTTTTAGCAAATGCAAATAACTTACATGAACCAGAATTTTCTCCTGCCTTGTTTTTAATATCTCCGTTTGTAAAAGTAGATGGTGTAAAATTGTAGTTGTCTTCAATTACTTGCATGGTTTCTGCAAATAAGATTGAAGTTGGGTTTGCTTTTAGTTTTGTTATGAATTGTTGAATGATCATAATTTATATGTTTTTAAATAATATTTTGCTACTCTAAGCTAATAATAAAGAGGAATCTAACGAGAAACTTTTTAGGTTATGGATTTATCAATAAATGTTTAAAGACCTCACAGGTTTTAAAAACCTGTGAGGTCTAATATGGGTAAAGAAGTTACTTCTTCCCTTCTACAATTACAACAATTTCCCCTTTTGGTGGCTTATTTGTATAATGTGCTAAAACTTCTGTTGCAGTTCCTCTAATCGTTTCTTCAAACATTTTAGTGAGTTCTCTTGATACAGAGACTTGTCTGTCGGCACCAAAATATTCTACAAAATGCCCTAATGTTTTAATCAATTTATGCGGAGATTCGTAAAATATGATAGTTCTTGTTTCTTCTGCTAATAATAAAAAACGGGTTTGTCTTCCTTTTTTAACAGGTAAAAAACCTTCAAAAACAAACTTATCATTTGGCAAACCAGAGTTTACCAAAGCAGGTACAAATGCTGTTGCACCAGGTAAACAATCTACTTCTATATTATTTTCTACACAGGCTCTGGTTAATAAAAAACCAGGATCGGAAATTGCAGGTGTTCCTGCATCCGAAATTAAGGCACAGGTTTCTCCATTTTTAATTCTTTGTACAATTCCTTTTACAGACTTGTGCTCATTATGCATATGATGACTGTGCATTTGTGTTTCAATCTCAAAATGTTTTAAGAGTTTACCGCTTGTACGGGTATCTTCTGCTAAAATAAAATCTACTTCTTTTAGAATTCTAATGGCTCTAAAAGTCATGTCTTCTAAATTACCTATTGGTGTTGGGACTAAATATAATTTACTCATTTTTTGGATTTCAAGTTTCAAATTTAAGCTTTCAAGTTGGACTCAAAAACAAATAGTTGAATTTAAATAGAATTTACAAAAAATTTTATAATCACATTTTCCGTATATTTAATAAAACTAATTCAAACAATAAACAAAGAAACTATCTATTGCACTTACTTTAATGCTACCAACTCCAGTATTTGATAATCTAATTTATCAAAAACAGTTATGTTTTCTCTAATTACTTTGGCATAAACACCCGGTTTATCTATAATCATCCAATATTTAAATTTTACTTCTCCATAAAAACCTTCTACCACTTTGCATTCAAATTCGCCTGCGATTACTTTAATCGTCTCCGTTGTAATTACTCTAAACGGACCAAGTTTTTCTTGAGGAAAAAAATCATTACTCCTATTTAAAAGTCCTCCTTTAAAACTTTCAGAGCCTTTTAGAGTATCTTTTTCATTAATGACTAAATTATTTAGAGTGATACTTTTTCTTTCTTTATTTATGGTAATTTTAGTCAATAAAGTATCTATTTTAAAATCTGTTGTGTTTTGTATTAACCGGCTTTGTTTATACTTTAAATAGTTTACATGTTCTAGTTTTATTAATAAAGAATCAAAATCTGACCAAGGAGAATTTTCGTTAGGTCTTGCCGAAAAATTATCAATATTAAAAGTTAAACGCTCTAAAGTGGTAGATGAAACTTCTTTTTTAGCTATGATTTCTTTTCCATTTATATTTAGTACAAATGCTTTTTCTGATTGCTCTTTTAGCATACTTTTTCCATTTAATAATTTTGACTCACCTATAAAAATTATAGATTTTTCGTTAGAATTGTACATCCACGTTCCGTTAGTTGTAGATTTTATACCATCTCTTGAAGAAATTGTTGATATCGAAAAAGTATCTGGTAGTTCCATTTTTAGTAATTGAATACTATCAAAATCACTTTCTAATTGCCAAACTCCTTTTAATTTTGACATTTTATTTTCTTTCGCAATGTTATTTAGATCTAGTTTTAAATAGGTTGTTTTTATACCCTCTTTTTCTAATACCATTTCTTTATTAGTGCTACTTACTATTTCATTGACACCATTAAAATCTTTTTCAACATTAGATCTCATCTCTATTTCATTACCTCTACTATTATAACGCCAAGCAGCAATTAACACTCCTTTCATCATAACTCTTCCCCTATCAGAGAACTCAATAAGTTTAAATAAATGTTTAGTATTGGTTGATGACTCTACTTTAGTTATAAGCCAATTACCAACAATATTTGATTTTTGTGCGTTTATAGAATAACTGCACAGAATAATTAAAAATGTAATAACTAATTTTCTCATGAGATGCTATTTTTAAAGTGTTATACTTTCTTTTTTTTCCATTCAGACCTTCTTGTTCGTATTAGTAATCTCAATACATACGAAACATTTATTTTAGTCTGAAATTTTCATTTTTTTTAATCCATTAAGGTAATAATTATAAACCAAACCTTTACCATAATTCTATTAAAATCTTATTTTCAACACTTTACACCTCAGTTATCGAGTCTTTAATTACGTTAGTTTCTAAATTGAATTCTACTTCTTAAGGTTTCTTTTCTTATCAATATAATTTTTAATCTTACAAAACACATCGTCTGTATAATCGTTTTACCTATACATGTCGATGACATTTAAACACATAAAAAATGATGGCAAAGTTTTATATTCAATTGTTTCTATTGGAAGAAAAGCCTTCATCTAAGGATAATTTTATTTCCGCTACTTTTTATTAAATATTATAGATTTCTATTAGTAAAACGCTTTATTGACTATAAAAAAACACCGATATACTATCTATTTAATGAGCATTAGACGGATTTTGCGTTACCGATTGCAGTACTTCCACTACGCTCAGTATAAACTAATGTTTGAGCTCTTTTTTATTCTTTTTCGGAATAAAAAAAGCGAGTGCGGAAAGCGGGGCATTTCTCTTTAGAAATGAACGCCCAAAAAACTCATATTCAATAGAAAATGATTATTTTTGCAGCTTGAAAGATCCTGAAATAAATTCAGGATGACAGTTTTAAAGATTTCCGTTTTAGGAAGCTAATTTTAATAGAAAATGTATAGAAGTCATTCTTGTGGCGAGTTAAACGCATCGCATATAAATACAGAAGTTACCTTAGCGGGTTGGGTACAGAAAAGCCGTGATAAAGGCTTTATGATTTGGGTAGATTTACGTGATAGATACGGAATTACGCAATTAATGTTTGATGAAGAGCGTACGCCAAAGGAAATGATGGACAAAGCAAAATCTCTTGGTAGAGAATTTGTGATTCAGGTTACAGGAACCGTTATTGAGCGTGAGTCTAAAAACGATAAAATGGCTACTGGAGCTGTTGAATTGTTGGTTTCTAAATTAGAAATCTTAAATGCATCTATTACGCCACCTTTTACTATTGAAGATAAAACGGATGGTGGTGAAGATATTAGAATGAAATACAGATACTTAGACATTAGAAGAAATCCTGTTAAAGACAGTTTAATCTTTCGTCATAAAGTAGCAATGGAAGTGCGTAAATACTTGTCTGACCAAGAATTTATTGAAGTTGAAACGCCTTATTTAATAAAATCTACGCCAGAAGGTGCTAGAGATTTTGTGGTGCCTTCTCGTATGAATGAAGGTCAGTTTTATGCATTACCACAATCTCCACAAACCTTTAAACAATTGTTGATGGTTGGTGGAATGGATAAATATTTTCAGATTGTAAAATGCTTTAGAGATGAAGATTTACGTGCAGACAGACAGCCAGAATTTACACAGATTGACTGTGAAATGGCGTTTGTAGAGCAAGAAGATATTTTAAATATTTTTGAAGGGTTAACGCGTCACTTACTAAAAGAAGTAAATAATGTTGAGGTGGAGAAATTCCCAAGAATGTTATATGACGATGCAATGAAATTGTATGGAAATGACAAACCAGATATCCGTTTTGGAATGGAATTTGGCGAATTAAACGCAGTTACACAACATAAAGATTTTGGTGTTTTTAATAGCGCAGAATTGGTAGTTGGTATTGCTGTACCTGGTGGAAACGCATATACAAGAAAAGAAATAGACAATATTATTAAGTGGGTAAAACGTCCGCAAGTTGGTGCTTTAGGAATGATTTATGCGCGTGTAAACGAAGATGGATCTTTTAAATCTTCTGTAGATAAATTCTACGATCAAGAAGATTTAGCTAAATGGGCAGAAATTACGGGTGCAAAACCTGGTGATTTAGTGTGTGTTTTATCCGGTGAAACAAATAAAGTTAGAGCACAATTATCTGCTTTACGTATGGAATTGGCAACACGTTTAGGTTTGAGAGATCCTAAAGTATTTGCGCCGCTTTGGGTAATTGACTTTCCTTTATTAGAATTAGATGAAGAAACTGGGCATTACCACGCAATGCATCATCCGTTTACTTCGCCAAAACCAGGGCAAATGGAATTGTTAGACACAGACCCAGGAGCTGTGAAAGCAAATGCCTACGATTTGGTGTTAAACGGAAATGAAATTGGTGGTGGTTCTATTAGAATTCACGACAAGCAAATGCAAGCAACCATGTTGAAACATTTAGGTTTTTCTGAGGAAGATGCTAGAGCGCAGTTTGGTTTCTTAATGGATGCTTTTGAATACGGAGCGCCTCCTCACGGTGGATTGGCTTTTGGGTTGGACAGATTGGTTGCTATTTTAGGCGGACAAGAAACAATTAGAGATTTTATTGCATTCCCGAAAAATAATTCTGGACGTGATGTTATGATAGATGCACCTGCATTTATAGATGATGAACAGCTAAAAGAGCTTAGTCTTCGCTTAGATATAAAGGCATAAAATTTTTAAATCCCGCTTTTGCGGGATTTTTTATTACTTTTAAGATTATGAAAAACTTTCTTTGCTTTATCCTCTTTTTTAACTCTGTAGTTTCTTTTTCTCAAGAATTAACTGGTAATGAATTGTTAGAAAAATCAATTCAGTTTCATGACCCAAATAATAATTGGGCTACTTTTAATGGTGAATTATCTGTTATTATGGAAATTCCTAAGAAGTCTCCAAGAAAAAGTGTTATCAAAATTAATTTACCCGAAGAATATTTTTATGTAAAGGCAATTAGAGATACGATTACTACTGAATATACGGTAAAAAAAACCACTTCTAGCTTTACTTTTAATGGTGATAGCAATCCATCCGAAGAAACTAGAAAGAAATTTAATTTGAATGCCGAACGCGCAAACATGTATAAAAACTATTATACCTATTTGTATGGTTTACCTATGAAATTGAAAGATGAAGGAACAATTATTGATAAAAAAGTAGCACAAAAAATATTTAAAGGAAAAGACTATTTGGTTTTAAAAGCTACCTACAATAAAGAAGTTGGTAAAGATACTTGGTACTTTTACTTTGATCCAGAAACATATGCTATGGAAGTGTATCAGTTTTTTAAAGACACAAAAAATAGCGGAGAATACATTTTACTTTCTGGTTTAGAAACTATAAATGGAGTGAAAATGCCAAAAAATAGAGCTTGGTACTATAATAAAGATAATGGTTATTTAGGAACCGATATTTTATCTTCACAAAAATAAATGCAAGACATTACTTTATTCTAATAATAAAAAAAAGTTCTTAAGTATGGAAGTAGTATTACTCATTTTTATCATTATTTATCTACTAATTACAAACAAAAATATTAGTTCTAAATTGAAAGATTTACAGACTTCTGTTTTTCAATTAGATGATAAATTACGAGACTTACAACAAAAATCAACTTCTAAAGAAGAAATATTAAAAACAAAAAGCGAACCTGTTTCTCAAAAAGAAACGAAACCTTTAACTAAAACAGAACCAATAGTTATTGCAAAAGAAGAGCCTATTATTTTTGTTTCTGACATACCTGAAGTAGTAAAACCAATCCTTAATACGGATACTAAAGTAACACCAATAATTGCTGATAAAAAAACAATTTTTAAAGAAGAGGAAAAGAAAGAAAAAGCGATTCCTAAAAAATCTTGGATAGCAGCTTTTAAAGAAAAAAACCCAGATTTAGAGAAGTTTATTGGAGAGAACTTAATTAACAAAATAGGAGTTTTAATTCTTGTTTTAGGAATTAGTTTCTTTGTGAAATTTGCTATTGATAAAGATTGGATTAACGAACCTGCAAGAGTAGGAATTGGTGTTTTATGTGGTTCTCTAATAATGATGATTGCTCATAAATTAAAGAAAAATTACGCTTCCTTTAGCTCTGTTTTAGTAGCCGGAGCCATTAGTGTTTTTTACCTTACTATCTATATTGCTTTTCATGAATATCAATTATTTAGCCAGACAGTTGCTTTTTCTATTATGGCAGTAATAACGGCTTTTAGTGCCTTGGTTTCCGTTTCTTACAACAGACAAGAATTGGCTATTTTATCTTTAATTGGTGGTTTTGCAGCTCCTTTTATGTTAAGTACTGGCGAAGGAAATTATGTGGTATTATTTAGTTACATTGCTATTTTAAATTTAGGAATCCTTGCCATCTCATACTTTAAAAAATGGAAAATAGCAACGATTGTAGATTTTGCTTTTACCATTATTCTATTTGGTGGTTGGTGTCTATTAAATATAGATAAAGATAGTTTTGAGCATAATGGTGCTTTAACTTTTGCTACCATTTTTTACTTTATTTTTAGTCTTACTATTGTTTTAAATAACTTAAAAAATAAAGGTGTATTTTCTAAAATTGAATATTTTATTTTAATAGCAAACACGTTTGTTTTCTTCGGAATTGGCATGGTAATTCTTAAAGATTTGGAATCTAATTTTACAGGATTATTCACATTGTTATTGGCGGTTTATAATGTAGCTTATGCAACTATCTTATACAAGAAATTTGGATTAGACAAAAACGCCATTTACATTCTAATAGGTTTGGCTTTAACCTTTGTTACGTTAACCATTCCTATTCAATTTAAAGGAAACCAGATAACTCTTTTCTGGGCTGCAGAAGTAGTTTTACTATTTTGGTTGTCTAAAAAATCTAAAATTGAATCTTTTAAACTAGGTGCCATCATAGTACAAGTTTTATCTATTATTAGCTTACTGTTAGATTGGGAATTGTACGCGTATTCAGAAGAATTATCGGTAATTTTTAATCCGTTATTTATTGCTGGTTTAGGAGTAAGTATTTCTCTATTGGTAACCTATTGGTTATTAAAAAAAGAAGGAAATATGGTCACTAAATATTTTACATTAAGTATAAAGGTTTACAGAACCATTGTTTTAATTGCATTTGTATTAGTCGCTTATTTTACTGGTGCTTTAGAAACGGATTATCAGGCACATCAATTTTTAGAGAACACTGCCTCGTCCCTATCTTTTCCTGTTACGTATCATTTTGTATTTATTGCAATTTTATTATTCTTTACAGAAAAATTGAAGCATAAAAATATAGAAAAAGTAGTTTTATTAATCAGTTGTATTTCAATTTTCGCTTATATAGGGTACTTCTATAAATTGCCTACAAATGAAATTGCAGAAAACTTAGCATTATCAATACATAGTAATTATGCATTCTATTTTCATTATATAATTTTAGCATGTCTTATTTATTTTGGATTTCAATTATTTAAAAAGACCACGACTCTTTTTAATATAAAACCGAAACAAAGTAAATGGCTGCCTTGGGTATTTGTCTTTGCTATTGTTTATACATTAAGTAACGAAGTGATGGTACATGGAGTTCATTTTTCTGATAATTCTTCCATTGTTTCCGAATTAGCTGCACAAACAAATGATTACTCAAAATACGATCTTATAGAAAATAAAATAGACGCAGTACAAGACCAAATAATTAAAATTGGGTATCCTATTTTATGGGGAATTTTCTCTTTTATATTTTTAATTATAGGTATTAAAAAACAGTGGAAAAACTTACGAATTATTGCACTTTCTTTATTAGGAATAACCATTATAAAACTATTTGCATACGATATTAAAAATGCTTCCGAAACAGGGAAAATAGTCGCCTTTATGTTATTAGGTGTTTTAATATTGATTATTTCGTTTGTGTATCAGAAAATTAAAAAATTAGTAAATGACAAAACTCAAGAAGATGAAGAAATATAGCTTTTTAATCGTTTTTTTTATCGGACTAACTTGTTTTAGTCAAAATTATAAAGGCTCTTTAAATAGTGTAGAAAAAGAGGGTTTACATAAAATAATGTTGACTCCAGAAATTAGGTCTGCAAGTAAAGATAATTTTAATTTTATCAGAATAAAAGATAGCGCAAACAAAGAAGTGCCTTATGTTTTAAAATATCATTCAGATCAATTATTTTCTACTTTTGTGCCGATAAAAATTTTATCAAACAAAAGAATTAAAGATTCTATTACTGCTGTTATTATAGAAAATAAAGCAACTGAAAAACTAACAAGTCTTATTTTAAAAATTGCAAATGCAGATATTTCTAAAAGATATCACCTTCTAGGAAGTAATGATGCTAAAAATTGGTTTGGTATTACCGCTAACAATATTCTTTCTCTTAATAATTCTGCTCAAAAATCATCTGTAGAAAAAAGAATAAATTTTCCAACAACTACGTATCAATTTTTAAAAATAGAATTTAATGATAAAAATTCTTTACCAATAAATATTTTGGATGCTGGTAAATATATCAACAACTATTTTTCTGAAGATCCAATAACCATCAAAGACTATAAACAAGAAATTACGGAATTAAAAGACAGCAAAATAACTCAAATTAAATTTATTGCTAATAATTCTCATCAAATTAACAGTATTTCTTTTGATGTAAACACTGCTTTTTTTCTACGTAATTCAAAGCTAATTATAAATAAAGAACGTAAGATAAAAAAAAGAGTAGAAACTTATCAGCAAGTAGTTGCTAACTTTCAGTTAAGTTCTAAAATAGAAAATACTTTTTTCTTAAATAATTTAAATGAAAAAGAATTTATTATAGAAATCGAAAACAAAGACAATCCTAGTTTAAAAATAACAAACATTACCTTATTACAAAAACCAGTTTATATTATATCTAATTTAAAAAAGAAGCAGCAATATCAATTAATAATAGATACTACTTTTTCTAAACCTTCTTATGATTTAGGTAATTTTATATCAGAAAAAACATCAATTATAGAAGAAGAAGTATCCGTAAATAATTTTATTAAAACGAAAGCAATACCTGTAATTATAAAAGAGAAACCTTTTTGGGAAACAGCTGTTTTTATGTGGGTTTGTATTATTTTTGTAGGCGTATTAATAACCTACTTTGCGTTAGACTTATTGAAGGATGTAAAGCATCAAGAAAAAAAATAATTTTATACTATAATTTCTTATCGATAAAACAAGTGCCAACAACAAAAAAAATATACAGAAAAATATTAATTTGGAGATATAAATACATCTCTGAAAAACAATTTATACACATACTTAGCATCCTTGTTGGTTTTTTAGCCGGTTTTGGAGCTGTTATTTTAAAAAATTTAACACACTTTTTTCAACATCTTTTAGAAGGAAATTTAGTAAGAGATTATTACCATGCTTTTTACTTTGTTTTCCCTATTATTGGTTTAACAATTGTATACTTTATTATAAAATATGTAATTAGAAACAAAGTAAGTCACGGTATTCCTTCTACGCTATATGCTATTTCTAAGAGAAAAGGAATTATGAAACGCTTTCAAATGTTTGGTTCTATTTTAACAGCTCCTATTACTGTTGGTTTTGGTGGTTCTGTTGGACTAGAAGGACCTACTGTTGCAACAGGTGCGGCAATTAGTTCTAATGTTGCCAGATTATTTCATTTAAACCAAACATCAAGAACTTTATTAATTGGTTGTGCTTCTGCTGGTGCCCTTTCTGCTATTTTTAAAGCACCTATTGCTGCTATTATTTTTGCTATAGAGGTTTTTAGTTTAGACTTAACAATTGCTTCTATGATGCCTTTACTTTTGGCTTCTTTATCTGCAATTATTACTTCTAGATTCTTTTTTGGGTCAGATGTCTTACTTCCGTTTAAAATAGAAGATGCTTTTACCATAAACAACATTCCTTTTTACCTTATTTTGGCTACTGCAACCGGTTTAGGTTCTATCTATTTTACAGAGGTTTATGATAGAATTCAGAACCTTTTTGATAAAATAGATTCTCCAATAAAACGCTTATTAGTTGGTGGTATTGGTTTAGGGGGATTAATTTTTTTAATTCCGCCTTTATATGGAGAAGGCTTTGAAGTCATTAATAATTTAATTGCGGGTAACCCAGAAGAAGCTCTAAAAAACAACTTTATGAACTTAGATTTATCTAATGTTTGGGTTGTTATTATGTTATTAATTGGCTTAGTTTTATTTAAAGTGATTGCAAGTGCTTTAACATTTGGAGCTGGTGGAGTTGGTGGTATTTTTGCACCTACTTTATTTATGGGAAGTCTTTTAGGAAATTGTGTTGCTAAAATAATTAATACAACTGGCCTGTCTAGTGTTTCTGAAAGCAATTTTACTTTAGTAGGAATGGCTGGTTTAATGGCCGGAGTACTACACGCCCCCTTAACGGCAATCTTTTTAATTGCTGAATTAACCGGTGGTTATGAACTTTTTATTCCGTTAATGTTAACAGCTACAATTTCTTACCTGATCGCTAAATTTGTACATCCGTATTCTGTGTATGCAATGCAATTAGGTAGAAAAGGAGAATTAATTACACATAACAAAGACCATGCTGTATTAACGTTAATGGATATTGATAGAGTTATTGAAAATAATTTTGTACCTGTTTATTCAGATATGGATTTAGAAAGTATGATTAAACAAGCAGTTGTAAAATCTAACAGAAATATTTTTCCGGTGATAAGTAAAAATACCAATAAACTAACTGGTATTATTTTTCTAGATGATTTAAGACCAATTATGTTTGACCAAACCTTATATAAAACAATTTTTGCAAGAGATATTATGCAACATCCACCAGAAATAATTATAATAGGTCTTGATAAAATGACTGATATTATGAGGAAATTTAAAGAAAGCGGAGCTTGGAATTTACCTGTTGTTAAAGAAGGAAAATACATTGGTTTTATCTCAAAATCTAAATTATTAACAGCTTATAGAAATAAGCTAATTGAAGTTACAGCATAAAGCTATAGAAGAAAATGAGGAGAAATAGTTTTTCAACAAATATGAGAATAAAATCTACCAAAGAGTTAGAATCAATTCTCGAAGAAAAAGATATATATACAGAAGAAGCCTTACAAGCCGTTACTTGGGAATTAGAAGATAGAAACATATTAGAAAAACCAATCGTAGTTATAGATGATACGTCTACAGAAAACACCCTATCTGAAACGCCAATTTATAAAGAAAAAATAGAAAGTAATAAAAGTCCTTTTGAAGAACTAGAAGTACCTCTTTTATATTCTAAAAATGCCATACTAGGTTTTACCATTTTCTTTTCCACCATATTTGGTGCTGTTTTATTGATGCAAAACTTAAAAGAAATGAACAAACCAAAAGTAAGGAATCAAGTACTTATTTTTGGAATATTATATACCATTTGCTCTACCATCCTTTTAAACTATTTACCCAAATCTTTTTTTACAACTTTAATATTGAATATTATTGGGTATACCGTATTGTCTGAATATTTTTGGAATACCCATTTAGGAAAAAATTTAGTCCATAAAAATAAACAAATATGGAAAATATTAGGTATTTCAATACTTATTGTATTTGCCCTTATTTTCTTTCTTTTTTTAACTCAAAATTTAGAGCAATAGTTTTTACACCTATATAATTCTTGCTTTTTGTGGCACAATATATCTAGGCAAAAAACATATAGAAGAATTTTGAATTCAGTATACAGTTGCTGTTATAAACTACATAAAAGACTTAGAAGATTCTATAAAAAAATAGCGGAGAATACTTGGGTTTACTATCAAGAAAATTTGCACTAAAAAAAACTATAAAAACTAACTCCAAGGTTCTTCATTAGGCTCTAATTGCTTCTGACTAGGCATAATTCTTTTAGAGTCTTGTTCTGTTTCTCCTATTTTTAAACAAGAAAATAACAAGAAACAAACCGCTAAATCATTTTTATCTAAAAGTTGTAATTTAAAACCATCTTTAAAATCATTATCTGAAAAAGATTCATCTATTTCTGCAATTTTTTCTCCGTTTTTTAGAATAGATATTTTCTTTTTAAAATGGATATTCGTTTCATAAGTAACCTCATCAACATCTATAGAAAAGATGGTTTTTCTATTATTCTGAGAAATTAATTCGGTTAAAACGTCCTGACTATTCTTTATGGTAAACACCATTTTCCATTTCCAAAATTGAAATTGTTTGGTAATCTTATAAATTATTTTATCGTCTAAATTAAAAACCTCAGAACCAAATTTCCCAAAATCCATAAACCACTTAGAAGTGTATAATTTTTCTTCAGATGAAAAAAGATCTAAAGTATTATTAAAGTGTTTTATTTTATATAAATGAGTATTCATTAAATTACTTTCTTTTAAAAAAATTGACAATCAAATCTGGAAAATCTGTAAAAGCACCATCAATATCGGCTTCTATTAAGAGGGTTTCCATCATTTCTTCAAAGGTAGTGAACTCATCTAAAGAATCTGCTCTAAAAGTATAAGGATGCACTTTTAACCCCAATTTATGCGCATCGGAAACTAACGTGGTAAACTGCCACTTCTCTCCTACTTTTTTATCTAGTATTTGCTTATACCAAGGACCTATTCCGTCTGCATAGCTTGCAAAATGAGCCAATTGTTTTGTTTCTTCTTCAAACTCAATTAACTGCACCAAAAATAAGTCAGATTTTAATTCCTTTCTAATTCTCTCTAACTCTGCTGCATCAAAACATTGTAAAACACAATTGTCTTTTTTAGTTTTGTAACCGTAATCAGCTAGAATTTCTAAAACAATTTCAGTTATCTTTCTTCCTTCTTTTTTATGAAAAGCTGGATCTTTAATTTCTGGATAAATCCCTATATTTTTTCCTGTAGACTTATTTAAGCCTTGTATCAATTCTATTTCTTCTTTAAAAGAATGCAGTTTAAAATTTCCTTTTCCCTTCGGATAACGTTTTGGGTAAAACTGTTCGCCTGTTTCGGGATTAAAACGCTCCGTTACTTTTAGCGTTTGTAATTCATTAAAAGTAAAATCGATTACATAAAAACGATTGTCTTTTCTTTTTCTATCCGGAAACATTAGCGCAACATTTGTTACATCATCTAAATAAATATCATGAATTACAATAGGCACATTGTCTTTACTTAACACCAAATCTTGCTCAATAAAATGAGGATTCATAGCGTACGCCATCGCTTTAGCTTCCATGGTATGTTCTGGCAGATAACCAGAAGCACCTCTGTGAGCAATCACAATTTTACTGTTCATATTCGTGTTTTTTTTAGATGGATTGCAAGAAATAAGTAGCAAACCAATCAAAAATAATGAAATTGAGTTCATTTCTATTAAAATTAGAAATTAAAGATATAACTTTTGTAATTTTGCAAGATGAAGTTAACGTTAAAAATAATGTTTGCTATCTTTTTAATTTGGATGGCAATTGGAATGTACCTTATAAATACAAGTCACGAAAAAGCACAAATTGTAATGGGTTTAGGTGTCTTTTACTTTTCTTTTCTATTTATGCCTTTCTTTATTTACTATAGATACAGAGATGGAAAATACAAGAAATATATTTTAAATGATGAAAAATTAAAGGCTGCTTTTAAAGATTTTGGAAAGGATTAATTAGTTCTCTTTTTTTAATAATTTACCGCTATATAATAATGAATGCGTTAAAAAAAACAGCATCAGTATTTACACGATCGAGACGCTCGAGTTAGCAAAAATAGACAAGACATAAACACTAGCGCAAGCGTCTCACTCTTACCATAATACGTGAATTTCAAAAAATAATATCATAAAAAAAAGTCTGGTTTTTAATAAAACCAGACTTTTTTATGTAGTATAAAGTTCTATAAGAATTACCTTCTTCTCTTTTTAGAAGAAGTTGTTCTTGTAGCTTTTTTCTTTCTCTTATTAAAAGGAACCGGAACAGCATCATCAAAAGTATTCTTTACTTCTTTGGCGCTTTTGTTCTTTTTCCAAGAATTATTTTCTGGTAATAATTTCTGTAATAAATCTTGTCTTCCAACTTTGTTCAACGTGTTTTTAATCCAATCTTTATTTTCTTTCTTGTACCAAAAGAAAAATTTATGTTGGTCATCACGTTCCTTTTTAGTCTTCGGCGTTTTAGTTGGTTTTAAAGTATACGGGTGATATCCTGAATAATAAATTACCGTTGCAACCGTCATTGGTGTTGGTGTAAAACCTTGTACTTGCTCTAACTGAAAGCCCATATCTTTGGTCTCTGCAGCTAAGTTTGCCATGTCTTCTACCTCACTTGCTGGGTGACTAGAAATAAAATACGGAATTAATTGTAAGTTTAATTTCTTCTTAATATTTATCTTATCAAAACGTTCTTTAAACATATGAAAATATTTAAAAGACGGTTTACGCATCAATTTTAAAACCGGGTCAGAAGTATGTTCTGGCGCTACTTTTAATCGACCAGAAACATGCTTTGTCATTACTTCTTCTGTATACGCATCCAATTCTTTTGGGTCAGCGTTTTTATTGAATTCTGGCACCAACATATCATGTCTAATTCCACTTCCAATAAAAGATTTTTTAATCTTCGGATGCTTATCAACTGCTTGATATAATTCTGTTAAAGGCTTGTGAGACGTATCTAAATTAGAACAAATTACAGGCGAAATACAACTCGGCGCAACACATTTGTCGCAAATAGATTGTACTTTCCCTTTCATCTGATACATATTTGCAGAAGGCCCACCAATATCAGATAAATACCCTTTAAAGTCTGGCATATTTGCCACTTTATCAATTTCTCTTAAAACAGATTCCTGACTTCTACTTGCTATAAACTTTCCTTGGTGTGCAGAAATTGTACAAAAACTACAACCACCAAAACATCCTCTGTGAATGTTAATAGAAAATTTTATCATTTCAAACGCAGGTATTGGTCCACGTTTGTCATATTTTGGGTGCGGTAAACGTGTATAAGGCAAATCGAAAGAACCATCAATTTCCTTTTCTGTCATTGTTGGGTAAGGCGGATTAATCACCAAAGTATTCTCACCAACTTTTTGTAAAACCCTACGCGCTTTTAATTTATTAGACTCCTGCTCTATTACTTTAAAGTTAGAAGCAAATGTCTTTTTATCCTTTAAACAAGCCTCATGAGAATTAATAGTAACATCTTCCCAACCGTTAACAACAGGTAATTTCTCTACCTTTTCGTTAACGTAAATAGCCGTTTGTTTAATGTTTTTTAAACTAGAAAACGGAACTCCTTTTTGCAATAATTCTACAATTTCTCGCAAAGGCTGCTCTCCCATTCCATACACCAACATATCTGCTTTAGAAGTCTCTAAAATACCAGGCAATAACTTGTCAGACCAATAATCATAATGCGTTACACGTCTTAAAGAAGCTTCAATACCACCAATTAAAACAGGTACATCCGGAAACTTATCCTTTAAAATCTTAGAATAAACAGACGTTGCATAATCTGGTCTAAACCCTTTATCACCATTTGGCGTATACGCATCTTTGTCTCTACTACGCTTACTTGCCGTGTAATTAGAAACCATCGGATCCATACAACCACCAGTAACTCCAAAAAATAAACGAGGCCTTCCTAGTTTTTCAAAATCTTGTAAATTATCATTTACACTTGGTTGCGGCACAATTGCCACACGCAAGCCATAACTCTCTAAAATACGACCGATTACTGCAGGTCCAAATGATGGATGATCCACATAAGCGTCTCCACTAAATAAAATAACGTCTAGTTCATCCCAACCACGAATTTTCACTTCCTTGTTTGTAGTTGGTAACCAATCTGTTAACTGATGTCTTTTAGGTTCTTGCATAGTTTGCAAAAATACAAGAAATTTTATTGAATAAACACTTATTTTTCAAATCTCTCTTAGAATAGTATTCGAAGCTATTTCCTGCTTTCACTACTCGCTTTTTTTATTCAGAAAAAGAATAAAAAAGAGCTCAAACAAACCGTTCAATCAGGGCTAGACTTGTTTGCTCACTTTTTGAAAACTAAAAATTTAATACATATCTATTAAATAAATATTTTGGCTAAAGCCCTTTTCTTTTTGAATTCTAATACCCTAGGGAAAAATCTATAGGCAATTGATCTATTGCGAGGAATTAGTGTAGAAATTTTTGTTTCAAAAACAAATCAATAGCAATAGGCTTCAGCCTATTGTTTATATTAAAAAGTAAATTATCGGCTTTAGCCAAAACCCTAAAAAACAGCAATCTTCCACATTAAAAAGGATTATTGGAAGGCAAATCGACCTATATCGTAATGTTCATAATTTGCATCTATCGGATTAAAAAACTTCCATCTATCAATACTATAATTCTTTACTGTTCTAAATATAAGAATTAAATGCTCAGCTAGTGCTCGTTTGCAACGAGTACCCTATATGTTATTGGCACTCGTTAAAAACGAGCGAGAGCAAAAGAAATTAAAGAAAAAAGGTTAAAATATCAACAGTTATTCGAACCGCTTCAATCCTTAACCCGTATTTTAAACCTAATAAGGATTTTTTTTTTAAGATTACCAAAACATTTTCAGACCTCACAGGTTTTCAAAACCTGTGAGGTCTTTTTTCAACGCACAATTCTCCACAATTTGTCATTTCCAACTTTGGGGGAGAAATCTCATAACAGTGATATCGAAACACTAACCAAACTTTATGCGATTTCTCCTAAAGTCGAAATGACAATTGTTTAAAAAAAAATACGCTTTATTCCGTTTGCCTCTGCTAGTGCTCGTTTGTAACGAGTACCAAACCTAATTGTTCTATATATTGTTGGCACTCGTTAAAAACGAGCGCGAGCTAAGAAATAAAAGAAAAGAGTTAAAATATCAACAGTTATTCGAACGGATTCAATCCTTAACCCGTATAGAAAACTTAATAAGGAAGATTTTTTAAGATTACCAAAACGTATTCAGACCTGACAGGTTTTTAAAACCTGTCAGGTCTTTTTTAAATGCATATTCACACAAATTTGTCTCCGCTAGTGCTCGTTTGTAACGAGTACCGAACCTAATCTTCTATATGTTATTGGCACTCGTTAAAAACGAGCGTGAGTAAAAGATAAATCTCATAACAGTGATATCGAAACACTAACCAAACTTTATGTGATTTCTCCTAAAGTCGAAATGACAATTGTGTAAAAAAAATATACTTTCTTCTAAGAAACAAATTAACTACTCTACAATTAAATGCGGAACTTCATCAACATTCCAATCAATTACCAAACCACCAGCTAAAGATTTAGCCACTTCTTTTCCGTATAAAAATTCACATAAATATAACGCAGCTTCAAAAGATTTTGCACCACCAGCAGAAGTAATGTATTTTCCGTCGTGTACGAATAACACTTCTTTTCTAATATCTAAATTTGGGAAAGTTGCTCGCATTTTATCAATATCACTCGGGAATGTTGTAGAAACCTTTCCGTTTAAAACTCCTGCTTTAGCCAAAACAAAAGCACCATCGCAATGAGAAGTCATATAAGTAGCTTCTTTATCTACTTGTTTTACAAAATCTATCATTGCCGTATCTTCTAAATCGGAATCTAAATGATGTTCTGCGGACGGAACTACTAAAATGTCAATTTTTGGTAACGAGTCTTTTAAGTAATTAAAATCTGGTAGAATTCTCATTCCTTCAAAAGTTGTAACTGGTTTGTCTGTATTTGCAACTGTAAACACATTCATTGCCTTAATATTTTCTTTAAAAATGGTGTGCTGAAAAATATCGAAAGGTGCTGTTAATTCTGTATTAAAGGTTCCGTCCATAATTAAAAAAGCAACATTATATCTGTCTTTTTCTAATTTTGGAAATACTTTTTTAACCTGAACTTCTTTTATATTTTCAGTCTTTTTTTCTACTTTTTTAGGTTGACAACCTATGAAAGTAATTAACAATAAGGATAAAAAAACTCTTTTCATTTTATATGTTTTAAGCAACCATAAAAGTATTCAAATTCATTTTAACAGCATATTAATAAACAATAATTTTACTTTCTAACTTAAATTAAAGTTGGCAAAAATTCTTAGCCCTGATTGAAACGACATCCTTTTTTTGAGGTACGAAAAAAAAGATATAGTGGAAAGCAGGAAATAGCTACTAAAAAAAAACAATTTTCATTTTAACAGAAGAATTTTTACCAACTCTTTTTTGTTTTGTAGATTTAGCCAAAACTAATTTACCTTTATATGAAGAAACTTTTACTTTTAACATTTTTAAGTCTTTTTTTACTGACTTCTTGTAATTCTACCATAGAAAAAGAAGCTAAAAAAGAGACTTTTGTAGCAGATAATTACACCAAAAAGGAAGTAAATATTGTAATGCGAGATGGTACAAAATTGCATACAACTATTTATTCGCCAAAAGATACTAGCAAAGAATATCCTATTTTAATGCAAAGAACACCTTATAGTTCTGCGCCTTACGGAGATGGAAAAATGAAAACTAAAATTGGTCCGAATGTTCATTTAATGAAAGAATTGAACATTGTGGTGTATCAAGATGTGCGTGGACGTTGGATGAGTGAAGGCGTTTATGATAATATGCGTGCTTACATTCCGAATAAAACAGACAAACAATCTGATGAGGTTTCTGACACCTACGACACGATTGATTGGTTGGTGAAAAACGTAGAAAACAATAACGGAAATGTAGGTACTTGGGGAATTTCGTATCCTGGACATTATGCAACAATTTCTACAATAGATGCGCATCCGGCTTTAAAAGCTGCTTCTCCACAAGCGTGTATTGGCGATTTTTTCTTTGATGATTTTCATCATAATGGCGCGTTTATGTTAAGTTACTTTAGAGCGATTTCTTTATTTGGCACATATAAAGACACTCCAACAGATTCTGCTTGGTATTCATTTCCTAAAATGGATTCTGAAGATCAATATCAGTTTTTCTTAGACAAAGGGCCTTTAAAAAACTTAAACGAATATTTTCAGTATGATAGATTAGATGTTGCAAATAGCGAAAAAGATAAAAATAGAATTGATGATTTTTTCTGGAAAGAACTTGTAGAACATCCTAATTACGATTCTGTTTGGCAGAGTAAAGGGATTATTCAGCATTTAGACAAAGTTCCTTCTACGGTTGCAACCATGATTGTTGGTGGTGAGTTTGATGCAGAGGATTTATACGGACCTTTATCTACGTACAAAGCGATTGAGAAAAACGGAAAAGACAATTACAATACCTTAGTTTTTGGACCTTGGGATCACGGAAAATGGTCTAGAAATACTGTAGAAAATTATGTAGGTAATTATTATTTTGGAGATTCTATTTCTTTAAAATTTCAGTCTGATGTAGAAACAAAATTCTTTAATCATTTCTTAAAAGGAAGTGGTGATAAAAATTCTGGTTTGCCAGAAGCATATGTTTTTGATTCTGGTAAAAAAGAATGGAATTCTTTTGATGCTTGGCCTCCTAAGAATGTGGTAAAAGAGGATTGGTTTTTGTCTGAAAATCAAGAATTAAGATATTCAAATCCGGATATTAAAATTAAGAGAAAGATAAACTCTGTTCCATTTATTAGTGACATAAAACACCCTGTTCCGTATTCAGAGGATATTAAAACGGTTTTTACGCCACGTAAATACATGACAGACGACCAACGTTTTGCTGCAAGAAGACCTGATGTATTGGTTTTTGAAACGGATGTTTTAACAGATGATTTTACGTTAGCCGGAAATATTTTAGCTAAATTAAAAGTAGCAACTACGGGTTCTGCAGCAGATTGGATTGTAAAAGTGATTGACGTTCATCCTGCGGACGCAGAAGAAAATAATGATAAATTACAAGATCATTTAAAAATGAGTAATTATCATTTAATGGTTAGAAGTGAGGTTTTAAGAGGTAGATTCAGAAATAGTTTTGAGCATCCAGAACCTTTTATCCCGAATAAAAAGACGGATGTAAACATTACCTTGCAAGACGTTTTTCATACATTTAAAAAAGGTCATAAAGTACAAGTGCAAGTGCAAAGTACTTGGTTTCCTTTAATTGATTTGAATCCGCAAACGTATGTAGACAATATTTACAAAGCAGACGAAAAAGATTTTAAAACACAAACACATACTGTTTTTACAGATTCTAGTATTGAGTTTTCTGTGTTGAAATAAAATATTAAACATTTAATTTAAAAAATCCATCAAGAAAACTTGATGGATTTTTTTATATCACCTCTTTCCTTAAAACTCTTAAGAGATAAAGTAGAATTAAGACACCTACAAATGCAAATGCTGTAACGAGTATCCATGTGGTTTCAAAACCAAATTTAGCCACCAATTGCATACCAATATTGTGGCTAAAAATATGTGATAAAGAGAAAGAAATACTATACAAAGCCATGTATTCTCCTTTATTTCCTTTTTCTGCTCTATCTATAGCAAAAGCATTCGAAAACGGAAAAGCAATCATTTCTCCTACAGACATTAATAAAATTCCGATAATTAAAACACCTGCCCAACCTGTTAAGTTTAAAATAATAAAACTAAAACCGACCAGAAAAAGACCTAAAGCAATTAATTTGACTTTAGATTTTTTTAAATCTTCTAACCATTTTATCAAAGGCATTTCGAGTAAGAAAATAAAAAGTCCGCTTAAGCCCATTAATAACCCAATTTCAAATTCTGATAAAAAGCGCTTATCACTATAATATAAAGGTATTGTAGAAAAATATTGCATAAATACAAATCCGAAAATAAACATGGCAATAAAAAAGACCCAAAAAGCTTTGTCTTTATATACAGAAATTGGGTTTTCTACTTTTACTTCATCTTGTACTTTTGCTTTCTTAGGATGTAATACTTTTAGTAATAAAAAAGCTGCCAAGACACAAGTAATTCCATCCATCCAAAACAAGCCTGCATACCCAATTCCAGTAATTATTAAACCTCCAATAGCAGGACCTGCAGAAAAACCTAAATTAATAGCCAAACGAATTAAAGTTACAGAACGTGTTTTATTTTCTGGTTTACTATATGCGCTTAAAGCCACAAACATTGCGGGTCTAAAAGCATCTGCAACTAACATAACCGTAAAAATACCAAAACAAAATTCGTTAAAAGTGGTTGCAAATTGCAGAAAAACAAATAGAATTCCTGTACCAAATAAACTGACCAACATTACTTTATAATAACCAACTATATCAGTCAACTTTCCCCCAATCCAAGTTCCTACAACAGAACCTAAACCAAAGAAAGACATGATCCAACCCACATCTATTAATGAAAAATGAAGGCTTTTTGTAAGATATAATGATAAAAAAGGAATGACCATTGTACCAGATCTGTTGATAAAAGTGATTAATGATAACCACCAAACTTCTGTAGAGAGCCCTCTAAAAGTGTCTATATAATTGTTGTAAAATTTTTTCATTTTAGTTTAGCTGATATGGTAAAAATAAAAAAGTCCGACTTCACAGTCGGACTTTTTTATTTGTTTTATTTTATATTGATAATATCAAAACATATAAACAGACCGACATACTCGCGTTTTACGCGATAACTTGGTAAGATATGTAATGACTCTGTTCATAATTAATTTATTAATATGCCAAAGCTACATAAAATTATTTGAATGTTGTATTTTTGATTTGTAAATAAATTATAATGAAAAAAATAGTAATTCTACTCTCTGTCACTTTTCTATTGATGTCTTGTAACTCACAAGGCAAACGCCCATTAATTGGTAAAACTATTTATCAACAAGAACTAAACGCTAGCTATAAAGACGCATCTAAATCTCCTTTAAAAAAGAAAGATTTAAAAAAATTTAAAGGCTTAGATTTTTTTGATATTGATTCTACCTTTATTGTAACTTCAAAATTAGTTAGAATAGAAAATGCACCCACTTTTGAAATGGCAACTACTACAGACAGAAAGCCTTTGTACAAAGAATACGGGAAATTACATTTTACGTTGCAAGGAAAAAAATGTGAATTAACCATTTATCAAAGTCAGGATGATTTAACTGATGAAAAATATAAAGACTATTTATTTTTACCTTTTACAGATGACACTTCTGGTGAAGAATCTTATGGTGGCGGGCGTTATATGGATGTAATGCTTACAGATATTACTGCAGAAAGTACGATAAGCTTAAATTTTAACAACACTTACAACCCTTATTGCGCTTATAACGAAAAGTATTCCTGCCCAATAACACCAAGAAAAAATCATTTAGATGTAGAAATAAAAGCAGGAATAAAGTCTTTTAAAAAGATACTAAGAAAATAATTAAACCATTTTTTTATTAGTCATATAAAAACCATAAACAGCACTAAAGACCACTTTAAAACCAAAAAAGTTTTTCCATTTGCCGTCTGTAAAATTGGTTTCTGCAACTTTAGTAAAATCTCCAGAAAAAATATCGCTAAAACTAGCCATAAATAAGGAAACTAAAGTAACTATAATAAAGAAAGGTATTGCAACTCTTGCAAAATTAGACCAAAAAAGTGGTTGTTTTATTTTTTCTGAAAATGTCATTATTTTAATTTTTGATTATTGTGATGACGATCGTGATCGCGTTTTGTTTTAATATCTAATTTCTTTTCGAAAGCATCTTGCAAATCGATTCCTGTTTGGTTTGCCAAACACAAAACCACAAACATTACATCTGCTAATTCTTCTCCCAAATCTTTATTTTTATCAGATTCTTTTTCACTTTGCTCTCCATAGCGTCTTGCAATAATACGTGCAACTTCACCAACTTCTTCTGTTAATTGTGCCATGTTTGTTAACTCATTAAAATAACGAACCCCATGAGCTTTAATCCAATCGTCTACTTGTTTTTGTGCGTTTTCTATGTTCATTTTTTTGTGTTAAAAGATTGAAAAATTGTAAGATTCAAAGATATTGATTCTAAAATTATTTAGTTTGTTTCTGAGGGTAAAAAAACGCTAACTTCAATTACCTCTAAAATTAATTATTTAAACAGACGTTATATTATTTCAATTGTCAGCAATACTAAAAAAAATCAAACACCATTTTTTGTACATATATTTGTACGTTATAAGATACAATATTATGCAAATAGCAACTGTTTCTGACTTTAGAAAAGATATTAAAAGTTACTTGGATAGAGTAACAAAAAACTTTGAAACTTTATTTATAAATAGAGGAAAAGATTCTGGAATTGTAGTAATGTCATTACAAGAATATAATTCTTTAATGGCTACAAATCACAAACTTTCTTCTCGAAAAAATGAATTGCGATTAGATGCAGCAATTGACAAACTAAAAAACGGAACGACTTTAAATAAAGAGCTAATCGAAAATTAAAATGAAGTATATATTCGTTGATGAGTCTTGGGAAGATTATTTATATTAGCAAAAAACCGATAAGAAAAAACTAAAAAAGATTAATGAACTTCTGAAAGAAATATCACGAAATCTATTTGACGGAATAAGTAAACCAGAACCGTTAAAACACAAATACGCTAGATTTTGGTCTAGGCGAATTGATAGTGAGCATAGACTGATTTACCAATATAACGAAAGCGAGATATTAATTGCGAAGTGCAGGTTTCACTACGATTAAAATACTACTACTACTACTACTACTACTACTACTACTACCAAAAAAACTTAATGTAGTTATATTTTCACCTCCTTTTCATTTACTTCAAAAACTCAGAAACTTCAGAATAAAAATCCTTCGGATTTTCAGCATGCAGCCAATGACCTGCATTTTTAATTTCAATAATTTTAGAATTCGGAAAATGTGCTTCAATAATTGGTTCTTCGTCTTGTGTAATATAATCAGATTTTTCTCCTTTTAAAAATAACGTCTCTTTTTCGAAAACCGTAAAAGAAGGTAAACCTTCACCTATTTCCGGGTTATTTTCGGTTAGAGATTCTAAATTAAATCTATAACCTAATTGTCCTTTTTCTACCCAATAAACATTCTTTAATAAAAACTGACGCACTCCAAATTCTGGAATTAATTCTGCTAGTTTTTTATCAACCAAAGTCCTCGTATTTTGTACAGAAAAATCAATTGAATTTAAACCTGCTAAAATAGCATTATGATGTGGTTGATACATTCTTGGAGAAATATCAACAATAATTAATTTATCTACCAATTCTGGATACGTAACAGCAAACAACATCGCGGTTTTGCCTCCCATAGAATGGCCAATGATATTTACTTTTTCTAATTGATAATGCTGAATATAATTATGTAAATCCTCTACTAAAACTTCATAATTAAATTCATCTTCATGAAAACTACGTCCGTGATTTCTTTGGTCTATTAAATGAACTTCAAAGTCTTCTGAGAACTGGTTTCCAATTGTTTTCCAGTTATCAGACATCCCGAAATAACCATGTAAAATTAATAATGGTTTTCCTTCTCCTTTTATGGTTGAATGTAATATTGGGTTTTTTGACATATTTTATAATTTTTCTCGCAAAGACGCAAAGAGTTTTGTTTGTTACTGTCACTTGGACTGAGACTGAACACTGTAAACTTATTTCAACCTGTGTAAATACATATTCACCACATTCTCTAAACCTAAATAAAGGCTTTCTGCAATAAGCGCGTGCCCAATAGAAACTTCTGACAAATTAGGAATATTCTCCTTAAAGAATTTAATGTTATCTAAGCTTAAATCATGCCCAGCATTAATACCTAAACCTAATTTATGAGCTAAAATAGCCGCTTCCATATATGGCTTTATAGCATCAAAATTACCTAAATCATATTGTGTTGCAAAATCTTCTGTATATAATTCAATTCTGTCTGCTCCTGTTTTTGCAGCTGCTTCAATTAGTTTTGCATCTGTATCAATAAAAATAGAAGTTCTAATTCCGTTTTGTTGAAACTCTTTAATTACTTCTTGTAAAAAAGATTGATGTGTAATGGTATCCCAACCTGCATTAGAAGTAATTGCATTTAAAGCATCTGGCACCAAAGTAACTTGTGTTGGCTTAACTTCTAAAACCAAATCCATAAAAGACTGTATCGGGTTTCCTTCAATATTATACTCGGTAGTAACAATATTTTTTAAATCTCTAGCATCTTGATAACGAATATGTCTTTCATCTGGTCTTGGGTGAATTGTTATTCCCTGAGCACCAAACGCTTCTATATCACTGGCAACTTTTAACAAATTAGGGACATTTCCTCCACGAGAATTTCTTAAAGTTGCTATTTTATTAATATTTACACTTAACTTTGTCATTGTCTAAAATTAGGCTGCAAATATAATTTATTAAATCATTTTATCCTATATTCGTAAAGCATGAATATGAACGACTACTTATTAGATCAAATAAAACCACTTCGCTTAAAAGACACTGTAAAAAGTGCTCAAAAAATGTTTAGTGACTATCATATAACACATTTCCCTGTTATTGAAAACAATAAATTATTAGGTTCTTTTGCTGAAGAAGATGTACAAACAATAGAAAATAATGAAGATGAATTAGTTGAACACGCACATTTATTAAATTCTTTTTTTGCTGATGAAAAAGCAACTGTTTTAGAACTATTAAAGATCTTTGCAGATAATGACACCAATATTATACCTGTTTTAAACGAAACTAAAGACTATATTGGTTATTTTGATTTGCGAGATGTCTTAGATGTTTTTTCTACAAGTCCGTTTATGGTTGAAGAAAGCGAAACTTTAATTATAGAAAAATTAAGGAATGACTACTCTATGAGTCAGGTTGTACAAATTATAGAAGCAAGTGGCGGCCAATTACTCGGTTTATACATATCAGAAAAAGATGTAGATAGTATACAAGTTACTATTAAGGTAGTTTCTGAAGAAATAAATGAAATTATGCAAACTTTTAGAAGGTATGATTATAAAATTATATCTATGCATGAAAATGATATTTATTTAGAAGACTTAAAAAGTAGGTCTGAATATTTACAGAAATACTTAGAAATGTAAACCTTTAAGAGGGCATTTACCAAAAAAAACAACGAATTGAAGAAAGCAGCAATTTACGGTCAATCATACGCGATTACATCAGAAAAAGAAGTTAAAACATTAATACATGTTTTACAAAAAAATAAGATTGATTTTTATATTGAACATGGGTTTTACAACCTTTTAATTGAGCACAAAGTATTAGAAGATTCTTACAAATCATTTGATAACTTTAATGATTTAGACAATACTTTTGATATAATGCTTACGCTTGGTGGAGACGGTACCTTTTTACGTTCTGCAACACATATTAGAGATTTAGACATTCCTATCTTAGGAATAAATACAGGTAGATTAGGTTTTTTAGCCATTGTTGCCAAAGACGTTATAGAAGAAAGTATAAATTTGGTTTTAAAAGGCGAATACACTATACAAGAAAGAACCCTTTTATCTGTTAAAACAGAACCTAAAACAAAAGATTTTGAAGAGTTAAATTTTGCCTTAAATGAAGTAACCATAGCCAAAAAGAACACTACTTCTATGATTGGTGTAAAAACGTATTTAAACGAAGAATACCTTACCAATTACTGGGCAGATGGCTTAATAATATCTACACCAACAGGTTCTACAGGTTATTCTTTAAGTTGTAACGGCCCTGTTATTTTACCAGACTCTAAAAACATAGTAATTACACCAATTGCACCACACAACTTAAATGCAAGACCTATAGTAATCTCCGATGAAACTAAAATAGAATTAAAAGTAGATTCTAGAGAAAAAAGTTTCTTAATATCATTAGACTCTAGAGTAACTAGTGTACCAAACAATACTAAGATTTTTATAGAAAAAACTGACTTTACCATAAAGAGTATTTTACCAAAAAATCAATCTTTCTTAAAGACATTAAGAAGTAAACTTTTGTGGGGTGAAGACATTAGAAACAAAACAAATGTTTAACGCAGTGCTTACAATATTTGTTTAAAAAAGTTGTTATTCAAAAAAGACTATATATTAACTTTATAAAGCAATTGGAATTTTCTATATTTGCCCACTATTTTATAATGAAAAAAAGAATATTATTTTTTGTATTTGTAAGCTTCACCTCCATTTTCTTGGGGCAACTTCATGAAGTAGGCCTTACTATTGGAGGCACTAACTATGTTGGTGACATTGGTAGAAACTACTATTTCTACCCAAACAGACTAGCAGGAGGACTTACTTATAAATACAATTGGAATCCTAGAATTGCTTTAAGAGCAACTTACAGCCTTTTACCTATTACAGGAAATGATGCAGATGCAGATACAGGGTTTAGAAGAGATCGATTAGACGCTAGCGGAAAAACATACAAGTTTTCTAACAATATAAATGAATTAGCTGTTGGTATCGAGTATAATTTCTATGAGTATGATTTATCTTCTTATGATAAAACTTGGACACCTTACCTAATCTTAGAATTGGCTGTTTTTAATCATACAAGCGTAAGTTCATACTTACCAACAGGAGGAATAAACGAATTTAAGAAGAAAACCTCTCTGGCTATTCCTTTTGGTTTTGGTTATAAGTCTAAATTATATGGTACTTTAGCATTTGCAATTGAAGCAAAATTTAGATATACTTTTGACGATGGTTTAGACTACCTTTCTAAAGATACACCAAATGTAATTTTAGACGGCACAGGTAACGATTGGTATATGTTTACAGGTGTTTCTTTAATATATACCTTTGGTAGACCTGCTTGTTATACAAACGGATTATAAAAAAAATATGGATAAAAAATTACTAATCGACCTAGAAAGAACGCCAAAACATGTTGCTATTATAATGGATGGTAATGGCCGTTGGGCCAAGGGTAAAGGAATGAATAGAATTTTTGGCCATAGAAATGCACTAACAGCCGTTAGAGAATCTGTTAGCGCAGCTTCTCAAGTAAATATTGAGGCAATTACTCTTTATGCTTTTTCTACAGAAAACTGGAACCGACCTAAATTAGAAGTAGACGCTCTAATGAGTTTATTAATTAATTCTTTAAAAAAGGAATTACCCGGCTTCATGAAGAATGGAGTAAAAGTAAACGCAATTGGAGCCATAGAAAGTCTACCTAAAAAAGCTCAAAAAGTTTTAGGCGATGTAATTTCTCAAACAAAAGACAACACAGATATTGTATTAACCTTTGCTCTTAGCTATGGTTCTAGAGAAGAAATTGTTAATACTATTAAAAACATATCTAAAAAAGTTGTTAATAATGAGATAAATATCGAAGAAATTGATGAAAATACTATTAATAACCATTTATATACGTTTAATTTGCCCGACGTAGACTTAATGATTAGAACTAGTGGAGAACAACGCATTAGTAATTTCTTATTATGGCAAATGGCATACGCCGAATTATATTTTACAGATATACTTTGGCCAGACTTTAGAGAAGAGCATTTTTACGATGCTATCATAGATTATCAGAATAGAGAACGAAGATTTGGAAAAACAAGCGAACAAATTACAGAATAAATTTTTTATGAAATTATTTTCTGCATCAATAATGTTTATAGCATTATTTTTTACTTTTAGTGCCAAAGCACAAACTGAAATAGATAGTTTATCAACAGTAAAAATAGACACCACTTCTGTTAAAGACACTTCTTTTGAGAAAGGGAAGGAATATACTCTAGGCAGCATCAGTGTAACTGGTTTAAAAAAGTTTAGTGAAGAAACTGTTAGGGTTTTTACGGGCTTAAGAAACGGGCAACCTATAAAACTACCAGGAGACAAACTTACAAGTGCCATTAAAAAATTATACGAAAGTAAACAATTTAGTAACGTAGATGTTTACCTAGCTAGATTAGATGGCAGTACAGTATACCTACAATTTGATGTATTAGAATTACCTCAATTAAACAACATTACTATAGCAGGTATTAAAAAAGGAAAAGCAAAAGAACTACAAAAAGATGCTGAACTAAAAAGAGGTGCAATGGTTACTGATAACCTTATTGTTACTACTAAAAACTACTTTACAAAAAAATATACAGATAAAGGTTACCTAAAAACGAAAGTTAATTTAGATGTTAAAAAAGATACATCTGACATTAACATTGTTAATATGGCTATTTTTATTGATAGAGGAAAAAAGATTAAAATTAAGGACATTAATTTTACAGGAAATAAAGCGCTTTCTAATAAGAAACTTAAAAAAACGATGAAAAACACCAAAGAAAAATTTCTTGGTCGTTTTTGGAAAGGATCTAAGTATATAGAAGAAGATTTTCAAGAAGATTTAGAAAGCATCTTAGATAAATATAGTAGATTAGGTTACAGAGATGCACGTATTCTTAGTGATAAAATTAGTTGGAACGATGACAATACTATAGATATTGATATAGCATTAGAAGAAGGAAGACAGTACAGATTTGCAGATATATTTTTTGTTGGTAATAAAGAATACACTTCAGAACAACTTCAATTATATTTAAGAATAGAAAAAGGAGACGTATATAATGGTGCCGTTTTAGAAGAACGTGTTAAAGGTGATGGTAGTCCAACATCTCAAGATATTTCTACTTTATATCAAGACAACGGTTTTTTATTCTCTTCTGTTAATGCTGTAGAAACTAAAGTTCAAAATGATTCTATTACAGTAGAAATTAGAATTAGAGAAGATGAAAAAGCTCGTATAAAAAGAGTAACCGTTACTGGTAACGACAAAACTAATGATCACGTTTTATTTAGAGAATTACGCGTAAAACCGGGAGATTTATTTAGTAGAAGTGCAATTATTAGATCTATTAGAGAAATTGGTCAATTAGGTTTCTTTGACGCCAATGTTTCTCCGGATGTAATACCAGATTACCAAAATAAAACGGCAGATATCGACTTTTCTGTTGTAGAAAAAGGTGGAAGTCAAATAGAGTTACAAGGTGGTTACGGTGGTGGTTCTTTTATAGGAACATTAGGTTTATCATTCAATAACTTTTCTATAAGAAACATTTTTAACAAATCTGCATACAAGCCATTACCAATGGGAGATGGTCAAACACTATCTTTAAGGTTACAAACAAGTAGAACCTATAATACCTATAGTTTTTCTTTTACAGAACCATGGTTAGGTGGTAAAAAACCAAAATCATTGTCTTTTTCTGTATATTCTTCTAATCAATATCAATTAGATTTTAATACTTATGATGTAGATAAAAGTAAAAGTTTAGGAATTATTGGAGCATCTGTAGGATTAGGACAACGTTTAAATTGGCCAGATGATTTTTTCCAATTATCTCAGTCTATTAGTTACCAAGCATTAAAATCTAACAATTATAATTTTGGTTTAGCAGGTTTAAACTTAAACAATGGTACATTAAACAATCTTTCGTATAACATTTCTTTATCAAGAAATTCTGCAGGACCTAGTTTAATATTCCCAACGTATGGATCTGAATTTACAATCGGAGCAAAAGCAACATTTCCATATTCTTTATTAAATAATAAAGATTATAAAGATAGTAGCTTAGATGCTGTAGACAAATACAAATGGTTAGAATACTATAAATTAAATTTTAAAGGAAAATGGTACACTGCATTTACAGATAAATTGGTATTAATGACCAATGCAGAGGCAGGGTACCTAGGTTTTTATAATAATGATTTAGGAGCAACACCTGTAGAGCGTTATTTTGTTGGAGGTGACGGTATTGCTGCTTACCAATTAGACGGTAGAGAAACAGTAGGTTTAAGAGGTTATGAAAACAGTGGACTTTCATCTAACTATGGTGGAACCATTTATAATAAATTTCAATTAGAATTACGTTATTCAATTACAGATGCACCTTCTGCATCAATTTATACACTTGGGTTCTTAGAAGCAGGTAATTCTTATGACGATTTCGATGAGTTTAACCCGTTTGATATAAAACGTTCAGCAGGTGTTGGGGTAAGAATTTTTATGCCAGCATTTGGATTATTAGGAATTGATTTTGCACATGGTTTTGATCCATTACCTGGACAAACTGAAAAATCTGGTTGGCAAACACACTTTATAATTGGAAAACAATTCTAAGAAAACTGCTACTTTGTAAGGGAAAAGTTTTTTTGGCACGGTTTTTTCTAAATACTTAATACAAATGAAAAAAATATTTTTATTAATAGTTCTTTTACTTAGTGTTACTTTTTCTTGGTCTCAAAGAGGGCAATCAATTGCTTATATAGATATGGAGTATATTCTAGAAAATGTTCCGGAATATCTAGATGCTCAAAACACCCTTGATGCTAAAGTTGCTAAATGGAGAAAAAAATTAGATGAACAAGCTAGACATATAGAAATCTTAAAAACAGATCTGGCAAATGAAAAAGCAATTCTAACAAAAGATTTAATTGAAGAAAAAGAAGAAGAGATTAGTTTAAAACAAATAGAATTAAGAAGACTAGAGTCTTTGTACTTTGGACCAAATGGAGATATGTTTTCTGTAAGAAAACAATTGGTAAAGCCAATACAAGACCAAGTCTACAATGCAATACAAAGTATTTCTTTAAGAAAAAATTATGACTTTGTTTTTGATAAATCTAGTGACTTGGTAATGCTATATTCAAATAAAAAATACGATATTAGCGACCTTGTTTTAGCAACTATAGATCGAAGTCGATTAATAGCTGAAAAAGGAAGACAAAGAGAAGAAAGAAATCTTGCTCCTACAAACGAGCTAACAGATAGACAAAAAGAAGTTATTACTAAAAAAGAAGAAGCACAAGCAAAGAGAGTTGCAGATGCAGAAGCAAAAAAGAAACTAATAGCTGAAAAAAGAGAAAAACTGTCACAAAACCGAGAAGAAAAAAGAGAGTTGTTAAGAGCAAAAATAGAAGCTTTAAGGAAGAAAAAAGAGGAACAAAAAAAAGAACAAGAATAATAATTAAATTAAAACAAGAATGAAAAATTTAAAATCGTTACTATTAATTGCTGTATTTACTTTAGGATTAGCAGGTGTTGCAAATGCACAAAAAATAGGTCATATAGACTTTGAAAAATTAGTTGCAGAAATGCCACAAACTAAGACACTAAAATTAGACATGGAGAAGCTTGGTAAAACTTACCAAGATGAGATTACTGGAATGGAGAAGAAAATTGAAGCAACAAGACAAAAGTATGTTGCTGAGTCTAAAGGTCAAACTAATGAGACGAATGACCAAAGAGCTCAAGAGTTACAACAAGAAGCTGCAAAAATTGAACAAGCAAGAAGATTTGCTTACCAAGATATGCAGAAAAAACAAAATGAAGGTTTACAACCAATCATAGAAAAAGCACAAACTGCTATAGATGCTGTAGCTGCTTCTAAAAATGTAGTATATGTTTTAGACGCTTCTGTAGGTAAAGGTTTATTGGTTAAAAAAGGTGAAGATTTATTTGACGCTGTAAAAACTAAATTAGGTTTTTAATAAAACTACTTAATAATAGAAATTAAAACCTACTGAAATTCAGTAGGTTTTTTTATTTTTACAGAACATGGTAAAAACTAATAAATTTCCTATTGGCATATTCGACTCTGGTGTAGGTGGTACTTCCATTTGGAAAGAAGTTAACGCACTTTTACCACAAGAGAATACTATTTATTTATCTGATAGTAAAAATGCTCCTTATGGTGAGAAAACCAAGCAAGAGATCATTGATTTATCAATAAAAAACACTGAGTTTTTATTAAAACAAAATTGTAAGATTATAATTGTAGCTTGTAATACAGCAACTACAAACGCCATAAAAATTTTAAGAGAAAAATACAACATTCCTTTTATAGGTATAGAACCAGCCATTAAAACTGCTGCTTTACAAACAAAAACATATACCATTGGTATACTTGCTACCAAAGGAACTTTAAATAGTGAATTGTTTGAAAAAACATCACACTCTATCAATCAAAAAATTATACGTAAAGAAATAATAGGAACAGGCTTAGTAGAGCTTATAGAAGATGGTAAACTACACTCTAAGGAAATGACTGCGTTATTGTCTACTTATATTAATCCTTTAATAGAAGAGAACGCAGATTGCTTAGTTTTAGGTTGCACACACTACCCCTACTTAATTCCACAGATACGAGAATTGGTTGGTAATAAAATACAAATTATAGATTCTGGACAAGCTGTAGCTAGACAGACCAAAATTATTTTAGAAAATCACTTGCTAATTAATAAGAGTAAAGAAAAAGGTACCTATCAATTTTTTATCAATAAAGAAAAAAAGGTGTTAGAAATATTAGTTTCTGATAAAAGCATCAGGACAATAGTTTCTAAAAAAGATTTTTAGAAACCGATAAATGAATTATTAATATTCGGCATACTACGCCAATTTTTATCTTTAGTCCATAAATTAATTCCTAAAGTTAATTGATGAAAGCCAGATTTTGTTAAGACTACATCACCTATTTGATTTGTATAGGTATATGAAAACATTACGTTTTTATAATTTAAACCAACTATTGGAGATATAAATTGCGAATTATTAACAGCATCAAAACTTCTTCTATAAGACAATGCTAACCACAATTGATAGTTATTAAGTGTTTTATATCCTTTTAAATTAAAATCTGCAATCTTCTGTCCAGTATTTTCTTTTACTTGAAGCATAAAAGAAGGCTCTAATTGAAAGTAATAATTTTCATCATAATAATAACCAGCAGAAAAAACGTAATTCCTTAAATTTAAAGGTTCTAAAATATTTAAATTATTCTTAGCTGTTAATAATAAATTCTTCACGGTAAAATAAGAAGAGAAACCTCCTCTATGGTAAGCAACACTAAAATCTGAATTATAATAACTACTACTTTCTATTGTTTGACTAAAAGTTGCATCTCCTGTAAAACTACTTTGATCTGATTGGTTTTGAACAAATGTAAAAGACAATCCAAAAGATAATTGCTCAAAATAATTACCATTATCATTTAAAGGTAAATGATATGCATACGTACCTTGTATTCCCTTTTGAGAATGATATCCATTTTTATCATTAAACAAAACCACACCAAAGGCTGCATTTGTTTCATCTCCAAATCTAGAATGGAAACTTATAGTTTGCAAAGCAGGAGCATCTGAGATGCCAAACCATTGCTGTCTTGCTGTAAAACGTAATTTACTAGAATTACCAATACCTGCAGCAGATGGATGTACTAAATACACATTATCTGATAAATAATCTTGATAAATTGGTAATGTTTCTTGGGCATAATTTTTAAAAGAAAAAAACATCACACACAATAAACAATATTTCACATAATTTAATTTCATTAAACCTAAAGTATTATAAGTTATCAAATATATTCTTTTTCTTATAGAAAACACTTTTCAAGTTAAATTTTTTACTCAATAAGTTATATATATTTCACTTAACATACTAAATTTATGATTAATACAGTAAAAATTAAAAGGAAAGTATAAAAATAACTAATGACAAGCATCATTAGCATTTATGATATCTAAAACAGGGGCTGGAGAAACATATGGAATACCCAAACCAAGCCCTCTTAAAATAAATAAAACTCCAATAAGTACAACGAAAACTGGTATTACTTTTTGAATTCTTTTTCTAAGAGTACCTTTTGTAAAATTACCTAAATAAACAACAGCCGTCATTAAAGGAATTGTACCCAAACCAAATAAAAACATATATAAGCTTCCTAAAAAAGGATTTGTTGTTGCTATAGCACCAAAAACAGCCATGTATACCAAACCACATGGTAAAAATCCATTTAAAAAACCGATGGTAAAAAAAGTATCATTTCTTTTCTTCTTCAACTCTTTTCCTAAGGCATTCTTTACTTTAAAAATGACTTTATTAATTCCCTTAGAAAAATTTACTTTAGAAAATAACTTAGGAAAAAGCACCATCAAAATCATGCTAATACCAACAATTATAGATAATTGTTGTTGAAATCCGAAGAAATAAAATCCTTTGCCCAAAAACCCAAATAATAAACCGATAAGACTATAACTAAATAATCGACCAAAATGATAACTTAAAATCTGTAGAAAACCTTTGGTCTTGTTTTGTCTATCTATTGGCAACATAAAAGCTATAGGACCACACATACCAACACAGTGGAAACTACCTAATAAGCCAAATAATAGTGCCGATAAAAACATTAATACAGTATTTCTCTTTTAATTAAGTAGTCTTTATCCTTATATTTGAAAGCTAAATTAATGTTCCAACGACCATCTAATAAACGTTTCTCAGGCACGAGCAAATATGTATTAGAGATTGAAATAGGTATTTCAAAATCTAATTGTTTATTAGACGGTCTATATAGGAACACTTTTCCTTTAATTTCATTTGGAGATAACTCTTTAGGGAATTCTATTTTTAAACCTTCTATTGTTCTTTGAATAGTTACTTTATCTTTAAATTCTATACCATTTTGTTCTGCATTAATTTCTCCCTGAAAATGAACTTCTTTTTGGTAATAATTTTCAGTAACTAAATCGTAGCTATAAGATTTATCTGTACTCATAGTAATAACCATGTATAAAATAAAACTCATAAAAGCTATTATTGCAATAGTAATACCTGTTCCCCAATTAATTTTCATAATGTTATTTATTTATAACTTCTAGGTCCTAAAAAGTTGGTTATGGTAGTTTCAATCAATTTATCACCGCTGTAAACACCTATTTCTAACTTAATTTTATCTTTTTTTAATGCTGATGAATTTATTTCTATAAATAAAGTTCCTTCTGCTAAACCTTGCTTCGGAATACTAAAATCTTGATTGGTTACTAATTTTATAGTTCCTTTTTGAGACAGTAATTTATAACTGACATCATTTATATCTTTGGTTGTTTTATTAATCACCTTAAAAGTATACACATTACTAATAATGTTATTTTCTTTATGCTGATATAATTGTCCTGGTAATCTTAAAATGGTTGCTTCCACATCATTTCTTAAAAATAGCATCCCTATTAAAACTCCTACTAATATAAATAAGACTGCAGAATACCCTTTAATTCTTGCATTTAGTTTAAAAGGTTTCTTTTTCTCTATATTTTCTTCACTTTCGTATCTGATTAAGCCTTTTGGCAACCCAACACTTTCCATCATGTGGTCACATTCATCAATACAAGCGGTACAATTTACACACTCTAATTGTGTACCGTTTCTAATATCTATCCCGGTAGGGCAAACAACAACACATTGTTTACAATCTATACAATCTCCTTTACCAATAGCCTCTCTATCTTCGTTTTTCTTAAACTTAGCTCTTCCTGCCTCACGTTCACCTCGTTTATGATCGTATGCTACGTTAATGGTTTTATTATCTAATAAAACACCTTGCAACCTACCATACGGACAAGCTATAATACAAACCTGTTCTCTAAACCAAGCAAAAATAAAATAGAAAACACATGTAAATATAGTTAACGAAATTAGCGTACTAGTATTATCAAAAGGACTGCCTGTTATGTAACTTATTAACGTATCTCCACCAATTAAATATGCTAGAAACACATTGGCAATAAGAAAAGAAATGACAAAGAAAATAAACCATTTTAAAAGTCTTTTTCTAATTTTCTCAGCGTTCCAAGCTTGTTTATCTAAACGTATTTGTTTTCCTCGATCTCCATCAATCCAATATTCTACTTTTCTAAAAACCATCTCTAAAAAAATAGTTTGCGGACAAATCCATCCACAGAAAATACGACCGAAAATAACTGTAAATAGAATGATAAACACAACACCTACAATCATTGAAATTACCAATAAGTAAAAGTCTTGTGGCCAAAAAGGAAATCCAAAAATATTAAACTTACGTTCTATAACATTAAACAGCAAAAACTGATTACCATTAATCTTTATAAAAGGAGCTGCTAAAAGAAAAGCTAATAAAAAGTAACTTACATAAGACCTGTATTTATAAAATTTACCACTAGGTTTTTTAGGAAAAACCCAAGAACGATTACCCGATTTATCAATTGTACCAATACTATCTCTAAATTGTTCGTTTTTAGGAGTTTCCATAACTTTACTAATTAATTTGTGCTATTACTTCTATTTCTGTAGAAGCCTCTGTTTCTTCTTTGTTCTCTTCTGGTTCTTGCAGAACCTCTACCCCTTCTTCTACCCATTTATCACCTTGAGCTGCTTTAGGATTTGCAGGTGAAGTACCTTGTAAAGAAATTACATAACTAGCCACTTTAGCAATATCATCTGCTTTTAATGTTTTATTCCAAGCAATCATCCCTTTACCATCTCTACCTCCATTAGAAATAGTACTAAAAACATTTTTAATACCACCTCCTAAAATCCAGAATTCATCGGTTAAATTTGGTCCAATAGCACCACCTCCATCTGCAATATGACAAGATGCACAGTTTAATTTAAAAACGGCTTTACCTCTACCTAAATCTTTAGCATCAGTTAATAAAGTAACATTTTCTGCTGTTATAAAATCTGTTGCAGGTGCAGTAGATTTATATTCTTTTAGAGCTGCTTTAGCTTCTGCAACGGCTTTATCATATTCTACAATTTGATTATCGCCATCTAAAACCTCAAATCTAACTAAATATACAATTGCAAAAACTATAGATGCATAAAACATATACACCCACCAAGGTGGTAATGTATTGTCTAACTCTTGAATTCCATCATAGTTATGCTCTAAGATTATTTCTTGCTCATTATCAATATCTTTAGACTTTGTCCAAGTTTGTAATAGTTTTTTAACCCAAGCATTACTTTCTTCAGGAACAATACCTAATTTTTCATTTTTTAATTCTGTTGCTTTAGCTATGGCAATTACATTTACCATTTCCTTTAAAACAACTACTAAAACGAAACCAATTAGAGCAATCCAAACTAATGGATTCTCATAAATATCAAACGGGTTTTCGTACACCATAAACGACTTTGCAAGCGCTAAAAACGTAGCAATTACAAAGATTATATAGATTGTAGATTGAAAATATTTTTTCATTTTTTCTAGTTTTTAATTATCTAACGGTAAATGACTTACCTTATTTATATATTCTTTTTTTGCTGTAAAGACCCATAAAAATAAGACTACAAAAAAAGTAAAGAATATGATTAATGATATCATAGGATAAATCTCTATGCCGGTAATACTCTCTAGATGTCCTTTTATAAATTTAAACATGTGGCTTATTTTTTAGCGGTTTTCTGTTCATCTTTTACTTTTATATCAGTTCCTAAACGTTGTATGTATGCTATTACCGCTACAATTTCTCTGTTTCTCATTTCAATAAAAGCCTCTCCATTTTCTTCTGCATATTTTTTATCAGCTTCATAATTTTTTGCGAAATCTGGATCTGCATATAAGTTTTGCTCAATCTCAGTTCCCTGATCTAACATGTGCTGTTGTGCATTTGCTATTTCTTCTTCTGAATAAGGAACCCCTAAAGTAACCATCACTTCCATTTTAGATTCAATATTAGATTTATCTAGCTCATCTGTAATTAACCATTTATAAGAAGGCATAATAGAACCTGGAGAAGTACTTTGTGGATCATACATATGGTTTAAGTGCCAGCTATCTGAATATTTACCACCAATTCTATGTAAATCTGGTCCTGTACGTTTAGATCCCCATAAAAATGGATGATCATATACAAATTCACCTGCCTTAGAATATTCACCATAACGTTCTACTTCACTTCTAAAAGGTCTTATCATTTGAGAGTGACAACCAACACAGCCTTCTCTAATATAAATATCTCGTCCTTCTAACTCTAATGGTGTATAAGGTTTTACACTACTAATTGTAGGGATATTAGATTTTACTAATAAGGTAGGAATAATTTGAACAGCTCCTCCAATTAAAATAGCAATCGTTGCATAAATAGTTAATTTAATAGGTTTTCTTTCAATCCAAGTGTGCCATCCCTCTCCTTTAGTTCTGTGTTTAGGCACCACTGTTAAAGCAGCTGCTTCTGCTAACTCATCTTCTACTTTACTACCAGCTCTTACTGTTAAAATAACATTGTAAAGCATTACAAATGCACCAATAATATACATACTACCACCAATAGCACGCATCCAATACATTGGTATAATTTCACTTACTGTTTCTAAAAAGTTACCATAAGTTAAAGATCCATCAGGATTAAACTGTTTCCACATAGAAGCTTGTACAAAACCTGCTACATACAATGGTAACGTGTATAAGATAATCCCTAAAGTACCAATCCAAAAGTGCACGTTTGCTAAAGCAACAGAATATAATTTTGTTTTAAAAATTCTTGGTACCATCCAGTATAACATACCAAAAGTAAAGAAACCATTCCATGCTAATGCACCAACGTGAACGTGGGCAATAATCCAATCACTATAATGTGCAATTGCATTTACATTTTTTAAAGATAACATTGGCCCCTCAAAAGTTGCCATACCATAACCGGTAATTGCAACAACCATAAATTTTAAAACAGGATCTGTTCTTACTTTATCCCAAGCGCCTCTTAATGTTAACAAACCGTTTATCATACCACCCCAAGAAGGAGCTAATAACATTATAGAAAATGCAACTCCTAAATTCTGAGCCCATTCTGGTAATGAAGTATATAATAAATGGTGAGGTCCTGCCCAGATATAAATAAATATTAAAGACCAAAAGTGTACAATAGACAATCTATAAGAATACACAGGTCTGTTGGCTGCTTTTGGTACAAAGTAATACATTAACCCTAAAAAAGGTGTGGTTAAGAAAAATGCTACAGCATTATGTCCGTACCACCATTGTACTAAGGCATCTTGAACCCCTGCATACACAGAATATGATTTTAAAAAGGTAACAGGTAAAGCCAAACTATTAAAGATATGTAATACAGCAACCGTTACAAATGTTGCTAAATAAAACCAGATAGCTACATATAAATGACGTTGTCTTCTTTGTAAAATAGTCCAAATCATGTTTACACCAAACACAACCCAAACCACAGCAATAGCAATATCTATTGGCCATTCTAACTCTGCATATTCTTTAGATGATGAGTAGCCTAAAGGTAATGTAATGGCTGCTGCAACTATAATTGCTTGCCAACCCCAGAAGTTAAAATTACTTAAAAAGTTACTAGCCATTCTTGCTTTTAACAAACGTTGAAGCGAATAATAAACACCTGCAAAAATTGCATTCCCTACAAAGGCAAAAATTACGGCATTGGTATGTAATGGTCTTAAACGCCCAAAACTTAGCCATGAAATCCCCTCTGTTAGCCCAGGGAACAAAAACATGTAAGCAAGCAATAAGCCCACTGTAAACCCTACTACACCCCAAAATAGGGTGGCATAGATAAATTTCTTTACGATCTTATTATCGTAATAAAATTGCTGCATTTCCATAATTTAATGTTTAGTCTTTAGTTGATTTTTCTTTTTTATCTTTTACTAATTCATCATCAAATAACATGCGCACAGATGGAGTATAAGAATCGTCAAATTGCCCAGTTTTTACTGAATAAATAAATGCGATAAAAAATAAGATTGCTACTAGTATACTAATAGTTAGTAGTAGGTATATTACGCTCATATCTTGCCTGATAATTGATTTGTCAAAAATAGTATTGGTCCGTTTCTTAAAACATGACAAATATCATGTTTAGTAAATATCTTAATTTTTTGTTAAATAGTCATAGAAAATAACTGTGTTTTTGGCTTATTTTTTAAAAGATGCAAATCAAATGCCATACAAATGTTTCGTACATAAGGTCTTGCCTCTTCTGGTATTGATAAAGATTTTGATTTTACATCAATTTTAACCAATCCGTCTTGCTCCATTTCGCTTAACAATGCTAAATGTTCTTCAATATTATTGATGTTCATTGTTTTGTCTTCCCACGAAGTGGAAAAATGACACATAATATTTAAGATATGTTTTCTAATAACTCTATCTTCTTCAGATAAAAGGTGTCCTCTAAAAATTGGAATCTCTCCTTCGTTTACAATTTTCTGATATTCTTTTACTGTCTTTACATTTTGCGCAAATGCATACCAAGAATCGGAAATTGCAGACATTCCTAAACCAATCATTAGCTTTGTTTTATTGGCAGTATAGCCCATAAAATTCCTGTGCAATGTTTTGTTGATGGTGGCTTTATACAAACTATCGGTCTTTAGTGCAAAATGATCCATACCAATTTCTACATACCCTAACTCTGCAAAAAGTTCTTTCCCTATTTCATATAAGGCTCTTTTTTCATCATCTTTGGGTAAATCATCTTCATTAAAACCTCTTTGCCCAACACCTTTTACCCAAGGTACGTGTGCGTAACTATAAAATGAAATTCTGTCTGGTTGTAATTCTTTTGTTTTGTTAATGCTATAAATAACGTTTTCTTTGGTTTGGTGTGGTAATCCAAAAATTAAATCGTGACTGACAGAAGTATACCCAATTTCTCGAGACCATCTAGTCACCTGCTCTACAGCTTCAAAAGGCTGGACTCTATGAATTGCTTTTTGTACTTTTTCATTATAATCCTGCACACCAAAACTTACTCTTGTATAGCCTTCATCAAACAGCGTTTGTAATTGTTCTTTGGTAGTATTATTAGGATGTCCTTCAAAACTAAACTCTGCTTCTGGATGTTTTTTTGCAATTTCGAAAATGCCATCCATTAAATATTTTAGGTTTTCTTTTGAGAAAAAAGTTGGAGTTCCACCTCCTAAATGCAATTCTTTTACAACCGGAACTTCATCTACCAAAGCCACATATAATTTCCATTCTTTTAAAACGGTATCTATATATTCATCTTCTACTTCATGACGTTTTGTAATGTGTTTATGACACGCACAAAACGTACACAAACTTTCACAAAAAGGTAAATGAATGTAAATACTTATTCCTTCGGATGCATTACTTTCTTTAAAAGAGGTTTGAAAAGACTGTATCCAATCTTGTTTATCTATTCCTGCTTTGTTCCAATAAGGCACAGTTGGATAACTGGTATATCTTGGTCCTGGAATGTTATATTTTTGTACTAGTGATTTTTTCATTTTAAATATTTTTAAGTAAGCTCTAAAGCAATTTCTATCATTTCCTTAAAGGTTTGTTCTCTCTCCTCTGCGGTAGTTCTTTCTTTGGTAACCAAACTATCAGAAATAGTTAAAATAGACAATGCGTTTACATTGTGTTTTGCTGCTACCGTGTATAAACCAGCAGTTTCCATTTCTACACATAAAACACCATAATCTGCCCATTTTTTATAACTATCAAATTCATCTGCATAAAATTCATCTGAACTTAAAACCCCTCCAGCATTTACAGTTATATTTTTTTCTTTTGCAACTTCTACTGCTTTCTGAAATAATTTAAAGCTCGCAGTTGGTGCATAATCTGCTCCGTTAAAACGAATGGTATTTAAACCCGAATTGGTAGAAGCTGACATTGCCAAAACAATATCTCTTATTTTTACATCTTTCTGATAAGAGCCTGCAGAACCAACTCTAATTAGGTTTTTTACACCATATTCTGTAATTAATTCTGTAGCATAAATTAGGGTAGATGGTATGCCCATTCCTGTTCCTTGCACAGATATTTCTTTACCGTTATAAGTGCCTGTAAAACCCAACATACCTCTCACATCATTGTATTGCTTAACATCTTTCAAAAAAGTATCTGCAATCCATTTGGCTCTCATAGGATCTCCAGGCAACAAAACTGTTTCTGCTATTTCTCCTTTTTTTGCTTCGATATGAACACTCATAATTATTTTATTTTGTTTCCGATTAAATTGGTAGAGATTGTTGTAAAAACCACAATACTGATAGAACTTAAAGGCATTAAAATCGCTGCCATTACAGGTATTAATTGTCCCGTTACAGCAAAATACAATCCTATTACATTATAACATAGAGACAGTATAAAACTGTATTTAATAACTTTAATCGCTTTTTTAGAAGCCAATATATAGGCTCCTATTTTATTAAATTTTGATGCATCTAAAATTCCGTCACAAGCTGGAGAAAACACATTAATATTTTCTGACAACGCAATACCAACATCACTTTTTGCCAAAGCACCTGCATCATTTAAACCATCTCCAATCATCATTACTTTTTGATGTTTTTGCTGAAGATCTGCAACGACTTCTAATTTATCTTCTGGTTTTTGGTTAAATAATAAATGGGTGCCTTCTGGTAGATTATCTTCTAAATAAACTCTTTCACCTTCATTATCACCAGAAACAACTGATAATTGATATGCTACTTTTAAAGAAGTAAATAAGTCTTTTACACCTTCTCTATAAGAATTTTTAAAGACAAACTTCCCTTTATAAACCTCATTAAAACTAACATATACAGCGGTATCTAAAGCAGAGATATCTGTATTATCATTAACAAAAGAAGAAGAACCTAACTTTAATTTTACATCTTTACAACTTACTTCAATACCTTTTCCTACAATTTCTTTAAAATTAGAAATAGCAAGTACCTCTACCTCTCCTAAACTATCATACAAAGTTCTACTTAACGGATGATTAGAAGCTCTTAAAGAACTTTTTAAAATACTTTTCTCTTGATTATTTAACTGAATACCATCATAAGAAATCGTATTTTCTTTATGTGTGGTTAATGTACCTGTTTTATCAAAAATAATAGAATCTATGGCTGCCAACTGCTCTACAACAGTTGCATTTTTTAAATAAAATTTTTCCTTCCCAAAAATGCGTAACATATTACCTAAGGCAAATGGAGCTGCTAAAGCAATTGCACAAGGACACGCTATAATTAAAACAGCAGTAAATACGTTTAAAGCTTTACTAGCATCAAAAAATAACCAAAATGTGGTTGATAACAAAGCAACCGATAATACTATGATGGTAAAATTCTTACTAATTTTATCTGTAATTGTCTTAAAATGAGATTGATTATCTTTGTTAAACACATCATTGCTCCATAATTGCGTTAAGTAACTTTGAGAAACAGAGGCTAAAACTTCCATTTCTATGATTCCTGAAAGTTGTTTACCACCAGCAAATAATTTATCGCCAGATTTTTTAGAAACAGGCTCCGCTTCTCCGGTAACAAAACTATAATCAATATCTGCAGTTCCATTGATAAGAATACCATCCGTAGGAATTAATTCTTGGTTTCTAATAAGTAATCTATCTCCTTTTACAATATCATAAATAGCCACATTTTCTTCTTTTCCTTTAGATGTTATGCGGGTAACAGCAATAGGAAAATAAGATTTATAATCTCGTTCAAAAGACAGGAAGTTGTATGTTTTCTGCTGAAAGAACTTTCCTAATAAAAGGAAGAAAACCAACCCTGTTAAACTGTCGAAAAAACCAGTTCCTAAATCGAAAATAATCTCTACAGTACTCCTAATAAATAGCACTAAAATACCCAGAGCTATAGGAACATCAATATTTAAAATTTTAGATCGTAACCCTTTGAAAGCAGAAATAAAATAACCTTGTCCTGCATAAAAAACAACTGGTAAAGAAAAAGCAAACATTAACCACCTAAAGAGCGTTTTATATTTCTCAATCCAAAAACCATCTACTTCAAAATATTCCGGAAAAGACAAAAACATAACGTTTCCGAATGCAAAACCCGCAATCCCTAATTTATAAATTAGACTTCTGTCTACAGCTTTTTTTCCACCTTCATAATCATCTAAACTAATGTAGGGTTCATAACCAATAGAACTTAATAAAAGTACAATTTCTTTTAAAGATGTTTTATCTGAATTAAATGTAACTCTTACTTTTTTCTTTCGAAAATCTACTTGAGATGTAGAAATTTTAGGATTTAATTTATTTAAATTTTCCAACACCCAAATACAAGAACTACAGTGAATATGCGGAATATAAAGCGTCGCTATTTGTGTATTACCATCATTAAAGTCTAATAACTTTTCAGCGATTTCTATATTCTCTAAAAAGTCGTATTTCCCTTTAATTTCGGTAGGAATTGCCCCTGGATTGTCTTGAAAATTGTAATAACAAGTTAAATCATTTTCAGAAAAAATTTCATAAACAGTCTTACAACCATTGCAACAGAAACTCTTTTCATCGAACTTAATTAAATTATCATCACAAGAATCACCACAGTGATAACATTGTGTAGATTTCATATTTACTCTTTTGCCTTTTGCAAATTTACAATAAGAATCATGCTTTAGAACATGATATATATCACATTTTTAATATCTTTGACTCTCAAATACCATTAGTCATTATGAGTAAATGCGAGCAATGTATTATTCGTCAATTTAATTCCTTACAACACTTAACTAAAGAAGAACTGGTTAAGATATCTAACTGCAAAACATCTAAAGTTATAAAAAAGGGAGAGGCTATTTTTGAAGAAGGAGAGCGATTAAAAGGTGTTTTCTGCATTAAAGATGGTGTTTGTAAGGTTTCTAAAATGAGTGAAAATGGTAGAAATCAAATTATTAGTTTGGTAACCAAAGGTGATTTATTAGGAGAAAGAAGTTTAATCTCTGACGAAGTATCTAACCTTAAAGCAGTTGCTTTAAACGACATGGAAGTCTGTTTTATTCCTAAAGAAGAAATTTTAAAGGATTTATCTAAAAACCCAAACTTTACAATGAATGTGCTTAAAGACATGGCTCAAACCTTAAAGCAAGCTGATAATGTTATTGTAGATATGGCTCAAAAAACAGTAAAGCAACGTTTGGCTGAAACACTTTTAAATCTACATAAAAAGTTTGGTACAAATGCAGACGGATCTATAAATATTCACCTTTCTAGAGAAGATATTGCCAACATTATAGGAACAGCAACAGAGTCTGCTATTCGCTTATTATCTGAATTAAAAAAGAAGAAAATTATTGAGTTTAAAGGAAAGGATATTTCAATATTAAATAGTATTGAATTAGACAAAATTGCTCAAGGATTCTAAAACAAAAATACTTTATTATCATATTTTAAAAAGGTGCATTCAACAATGCGCCTTTTTTCGTTTTTACAGCAAGCTGATGGAATGAAAATAAATAATTGAGCCATAGATTAACATTACCTCAATAGCTTTTAAAAACACCGCAAACAACTATAGCGATACAGAAACTTATAAACACAAAAAAAGCACCTCATAAATGAAGTGCTTTTCGCGGTCTGGACGGGACTCGAACCCGCGACCCCCTGCGTGACAGGCAGGTATTCTAACCAACTGAACTACCAGACCGTTGCTTTAAGCGGTTGCAAATATACAATCTATTTTTACATACGCAACAAAAAAATGAAATAATTTTAAAATAATTTCATTTTATATAATTTTAATGCTTTTCAACTAAAATTTAGACACAAAAAAAGCACTTCATAAATGAAGTGCTTTTTGCGGTCTGGACGGGACTCGAACCCGCGACCCCCTGCGTGACAGGCAGGTATTCTAACCAACTGAACTACCAGACCGTTGCTTTAAGCGGTTGCAAATATACAATGTATTTCTAGATACACAAGCATAAAATTAAAAAAAGTTTATATTTTTTTTCTACTAATTAAATATGCCGTTAAAACTGCATTGTATCCTTTACATATATCTACAGGGATATAATCAATTTTATATTGTAAACATTTATTTTTCAATTCTTTAAAATAATCGCCAACTAATGCAGTGTACTTTTCTCTAATATTTTCTGCGTATATATTAATTTCTTCTCCAGTTTCAACATCTACAAACTTTTTAGGATTATTGTCAAAATTGAAGTTAAATTCTGTTTCTCCATCATAAGTATGAAACAAAATAACCTCATGTTTATTAAATTTAAGATGTTTTAAAGCTTCAAAAAGTGTTTCATTATCTTTATTCGGTTGAAACATGTCTGTAAAAACAAAAATTAATGAACGCCTGTGTATTTTCTCTGCAATTTCATGTAAGTATTTATAGGTCTCTGTAGAAGATTTAGATTCTGAAACCAATAATTGCTCTAATTGATGCAACAACATCTTTCTGTGCCGATCGCTCCCCTTTTCTGGAGCATAATATTCATAACTATCGCCATAAATACTTAAACCAACTGCATCTCTTTGTCTTTTTAGTATTTCCATTAATGACGCCGAGGCAACTGCAGAAAATCCAACTTTGTTTAAATTCTCTACCGTTTGCTTTTTTACAATAGGATAATGCATAGAAGCAGAATTATCTATGATAATATGGCACCTTAAATTGGTTTCTTCTTCATATTTTTTAGTGTACAACTTCTCTGTCTTTGCAAAAAGCTTCCAATCTATATGACGCGTACTTTCTCCTTTATTGTATAATTTATGCTCAGAAAACTCTACAGAAAACCCGTGAAATGGACTTTTATGAATTCCGGTAATAAAACCTTCTACCACTTGTTTTGCTAACAGATCTAGGTTTTTTATTTCTGATTTCACTTCAGATAAATCCATATTATTTTTTAATATTTTGAGCTCTTGTTAAATTATCTGTAGTCTGCAATAACTTCTTTAATAAGATAGCATTGTAATCTGGATGCTCTTCTAAAAATTGACCTAACACAACTCTTGCTTCTTTAGAAGAATATTGGCCAATAGAACTCGCTAACCATCCTTTAGGAAAAAAGATATCACCTGTTAATTGAACTTCTTCTAATGTTTCTAAAACAGATTTTAAATGTTTTGCTGATGCTTTTTGTCTTAACGGGTGGTGTATATTACTCAGAGCAGTTTCTACCCAAGGTTCTTTTTCCCTATTCTCTGTTTGTAAAAGCAACTTCATAAAGTGATCTCTTACATTTTCATCATCAGAAAGAGATGGCATCAACCAATTAAAACGCTCTAACCTATCTTCATTGGTTATTTTAACTAGTTGTTGCTTTAAAATATCTAATGATTTAGAATGCTTAAAAATCACCAACTTCATCGCCAAAGAAGTAAAATCATCTTCATTTAAAAGAAGATTCTTAATACGCTTATTTTCTTTCCAAATTTGGTATAAATGATCTTTACCGACTTCAGAAATTGCAATTGATTGATACAATTTAAACAAAGTCTTCTTAATATTTTTAGGCAACTCTTTTTCTAATAGTTTATAAATCTGATTCTCTGTTGTCTTCTGAATATTATTTTGCTGTCCTTCAGTTAAGAAAGTCCAAAAAATTGTCTGTATTCTTCCGGACAAATAACTTGTTATCAATTCATTTTCTTCCACTTGAATCGCATTCAAATAAATTTGATAGGTTTCTAACGGGCTAACTTCTCCTATTAGCATGTTTTCATATAAATTAATGTATTGAGAACCTCTAGAAACCTCATCTGTTATATTTTGATATCTATCTATTTCCTTATTATAAATAGGAAAAACTCCATAACCAAACCCGTTTATATTGTACAAAACTTGTCCGGGTTTAAAATCTTTTGTAGCCGAAGTAATATTAAAAGATTTCCCCATATTCTTTAGGTTGATAATTTTCTCATACCCTCTTTTATCGATCAATTTAATTTTAAAAGATTGTGTCCAAATTTTATTAGAACCATCTTCTGCTTTTTGATGGATTACAAACTTAGTTACATTACCTTTTTCATTTAACTCAACTTCTTCATAAAATACAGGTCTACCAGGTGAATTTACCCAAACATCACTCCATTTTTTTATGTTTCCTGGTGATTTATTATCTAAAATAGCAACCAACTCGTTCCAGTCTGCATTAGAGTTCTCATACTTTTTTATGTATTCTTGAATTCCTTCTTTAAAAGTCTCTTCACCTAATAATGCTTCTAACTGACGCATCATAATTGGCGCTTTGTTGTAAATAATTCTTCCGTATAAAGAGCCCGCATCTTTTAAGTTGCCTAAATACTGTCTAATTGCATTTGTTCCCTTTGTTCTGTCTTCAGAATAAGCACTTGGGTAATGAGACATCATAAAATTAAGATTATGATTTACTTCTGGAAAAACAGGATTCATAATTTTATCTGCCATAAAATTAGCAAACACCTCTTTCATCCAAACATCATTAAACCATTTCATGGTAACCAAATCTCCAAACCACATATGCGATGTTTCATGGGCAATTAATTTTGCCCTTCTTAATTTAGCATTTAACGTAGCATTCTTATCTAAAAATAAAGCCGATTGTCTGTATTGTATAGCACCAATATGTTCCATTCCTCCATACTGAAAAGGCGGAATGGCAGCAAAATCCATTTTTTGAAACGGGAATTTAACTTGTGTATATTCTTCTAAAAAGTCAATCGATTTCTGATGAATGTTAAACACCTCATCTACACTTTCACTTATCTTTTGTTTATTATTTTCTCGGTACAAAAAACGCATATCAAACGCTCCTGGGTTTTGAGTTTCTTCTGTAAATTTACCTGCTACAAAAGAGAATAAATACGTACTCATTAAATCTGAAGTTGCAAAAGTATGCTCTATAAAACCATCTATTTCTAAACTACTTTCTTCAAAACCACCTGACAAGACTTTCCAATCTTTTGGCGCTGTAATCCTTAAATTGTAGTTGGCTTTTATATCTGGCTGATCAAAACAAGGAAACAACGTACTTGCTCTATCCGGAACTAATAAGGTATATAAAAACTCTTCATTTCTGTTGAGTGATTTTTCTCCTGCTTCAAATAATATTTCTATTGAGTTTTCACCTAAACTCAATCGTTTCTTATCAATAATAACGTGTTCTTTCTGATGATTTATTATCGATATTTCTCCGTTTACTTTTATAGATTTCAACTTAGAAACATCCTCGTTAAAATCAAGAAAAACATTATTTTTTAAATCATTGATAGTAAAATTAACTATTAATTTAGATGCTATCTTCTTTTCTTTTTCCTTCGGAATTTTAAAATGTACATTATAAACAACATCAGCAATTTGTTGTTTTCTGTATTTGGCTAACTCAAAAGAAATTCCCTTTTCTAGTTTTAATTGATTCTCTTGTTTATCACAAGAAATAAAAAAAAATATACATAAAACGTAAATATAAAATCTCATTCAAATTCTTTTTTTAAATTATAATCGTAAACCAATTTCGATAAAAACCAGAGAAACAATTTCAATAATATCTTAAAATATTATAATAAGATCCCGCTAAAAAGCGGGATTAGTTCAACTTACAATTTTGACTTCATAGCTTCGCTATGTATCAAAATTGAGTTTCACTAAAATAAAAAAAGGTTTGACGTTAGCCAAACCTTTTTAATATTATAAAAGATGAATACTACTTATATAGCTGCATCGATTTTACCTGTATACACATTTTTAGGTGCAACACCTACTTGCTTGTCTACAACTTCTCCGTTTTTAAAGATTAAAACAGTTGGTATGTTACGCACTCCGTATTTTGCTGCAAATTCTTGGTTAGCATCAACATCTACTTTACCTACAATGGCTTTTCCTTCATACTCAGTATAAATTTCATCAACAATTGGCCCTACCATTCTACATGGTCCACACCAAGCTGCCCAAAAATCTACTAATACTGGTTTGTCAGATTTTAATACTAATTCGTCAAAGTTTGCGTCTGTAATTTCTAATGCCATTTTTATATTTTTAAATTATTATTTTAGTTTCGAACTACAAAAGTAATCATTTTATTTACTTCGTAGTTTTCTAAAAAATTACTTTTTCTTATTTGTCTATCAATACTAGTTATCCTTACAATAAAAAAATAGCCATAAACTTCAGATAAATTCAGTATACCTATTTTTAATAGCAGCTATATTTTTTGCTTTAAAAAACAACTCCCACATTAAACTTCACCAAATTAAAAATAAGAATTCCTGTTTTTTTTTAATGCTTACCCGTAAATTATTGCCTAAAATAACTTTGATGCAATTGCATGTATATTATCACTTTTACCCATAGAATAATAATGTAAAAACGGCACACCTGCTTCTTTTAACTCTTTAGATTGCTGAATAGCAAACTCAATACCTACTTGTCTTACAGCCTTATTATCTTTACAACCCTCTACAGCATCTATTAAATCTTCTGGTAAATCTATTTTAAAAACTTGAGGCAATATTTGTAAATGTCTTTTTACTGCAAGCGGCTTAATTCCTGGAATAATTGGTATTGTAATACCTATTTCTCTTGCTTTTTTAACAAACTCGAAATATTTATTATTATCAAAAAACATTTGCGTTACCACATAATCTGCACCCGCATCTACCTTTTGTTTTAAACGTTTTAAATCTGTGTTTAAAGACGGAGATTCCATATGTTTTTCTGGATATCCTGCAACACCTACACAAAAATCATAATTATGCTCTACTATAATATCGTCATGTAAATATTTTCCTTTATTTAAATCAGATATTTGTTGTACCAAATCGCTTGCAAAGGCATTACCTCCTTCGGTTGCCTTAAAATAAGACTCATCTTTTCTAGCATCTCCTCTTAAAGCAACCACATTATCCAACCCTAAATAATGACAATCTACCAAAACATATTCTGTTTCTTCTTTGGTGAAACCTCCACACAATAAATGCGGAATTGCATCTACCTTATATTTATGCATAATAGACGCACAAATACCTACCGTCCCTGGGCGCATTCTAGTAATTCTCTTATCTAAAAGTCCGTTTCCTTTGTCTACATAAACATATTCTTCTCTAGAAGTTGTTACATCTATAAAAGGTGGATTAAATTCCATTAAAGGATCTATATTGTTATATAAATCTTGAATATTTTTTCCTTTTTGTGGCGGAATTACCTCAAAAGAAAATAATGTTTTTCCGTTTGCTTTTTTAATGTGATCTGTAACTTTCATTAGCCTCCCTTAATCCCTCCGAAGGAGGAAAACTGTTGCGGGTTATTTTGTATTAATATTTATTTTATCTTTTGGCGTTACCACAAGGGTGGCGCTTGTAATTTATCTTGAGCTGAGCCGAAAGACTATATCTTTTTGCCGAAAAAGCAAAAAGGATAGAGCCTGTCTTGAGCATAGTCGAAAGGTTTCAAGCGCTAACGCAAAACTTACTCTTGCGTTAAAATAGCGCTGTTAATAATTCTTTTTTCTGAATACTTTCTACCTTTTAACGTTTGGCTAAAGCCAATATTCTATTCATTAATTTTAACACAGGCTAAAGCCTGTGCCAATTCTACAGTAAAAAACAAATCTTTGCTTTATCTAAATTTATTTTTACCAACACTCTTTCTAACCTATTAGATTCCATCTGAGTGTTCCTTCCCTTCGGGAAAGTTAGGATGGGCTCTTTAGCTGCTTTTTTACATCTTCGAAATCTTCTTTGTATTCCCAATAAATCCATCTTCCATCTACATAATCAGTCAAAATATATTTTTCGCTTAAAGATTTAATTCTAGAAACTGCAATTAACTTCTTTCCAAACTTCTCTGCAGCAATTGGAGTCATTTTCTCCTTATTGTTTTTATCAAAACCATGAGAAATAACATAACTTCCTAAATGTAATTCTATAAATTCCATATATACTCATTTTGTAAGATTAATCCTGGAAGGGTTTAAAACCTTTTTCTTACCTATTATAAAACTCTTCTTTTAGACCCTTCAGGTTTTAAAAACCTGAAGGGTCTCACAATAGTATAATCCTTTCCTTCCTTTTGTAAAAGTTCAGGTGAACTTTTATTCTTCAGCAAGTGTTGGATGCAACCATTTTCTAGCTTTCTCCTTTGTAATTCCTTTTCTTGTTGAATAATCTGTTACTTGATCATCGGTAATTTTACCCAGACCAAAATACTTAGATTCTTTGTTTGCAAAATAATAACCAGATACTGCTGCAGCTGGCCACATTGCCATACTTTCTGTTAAAGTAACACCTATATTTTCTTCCACTTTAAGCAATTCCCAAATGGTTTCTTTTTCTAAATGATCTGGACATGCAGGATATCCTGGTGCAGGACGTATCCCTTTGTAACTTTCTTTTATTAGATCATCGTTTGTTAAACCTTCATCTGTATCAGAACCCCAATGTCTAGTTCTAACTTGTTTATGCAAGTATTCTGCCATTGCTTCTGCAAAACGGTCTGCAATTGCTTGTGCCATAATTGCATTGTAATCGTCTTCTTTTGCCTTATAACTTTCTGCTAATTCTTGTGCTCCAAAAATACCTACACAAAATGATCCTATATAATCTGTTCTACCAGTTTCTTTTGGTGCAATAAAATCTGATAACGCATGATTCGGAATTCCTTCTCTCTTTTTTAATTGCTGACGTAAAGTTCTAAAAATAAATTCTTCTCCTCCTTTTTTCTTTACAGCAATATCATCATCATTTATAGTATTTGCCTCAAACAAACCAAAAACAGCTTTTGGTTTTAACAATTGTTTCGCAATAATTTCTTTAATCATTGCCTGAGCTTCATCATACATAATAGTAGCTTGCTCACCAACAACCTCATCCTTTAAAATAGCTGGAAACTTACCATGTAAATCCCAACTTCTAAAAAACGGACTCCAATCTATAAAAGGTAATAATTCTTTTAAACTTAATTGTTCTAAAGTCTGAATACCTAATTCATTAGGTTTTACAATCTCAGACGTTTTCCAATCTATTTTATATTTACGCTTACGTGCTTCCTTTAATGAAATGTATGATTTTTCTTTCCCTCGTTTTAAAAACTTGGTTCTAAATTCATCATAATCTTTTTTCATTTTGGCAACGTACTCATGTGATGTTTTCTTATTTAATAAATCACCTACAACAGTTACTGCTCTAGAAGCATCATTTACATGCACAACCGCATTTTTATATTGTGTATCAATCTTAACAGCAGTATGCGCTTTAGAGGTTGTTGCACCACCAATTAACAATGGCAATACAAAATTCTGACGTTGCATTTCTTTTGCCAAATACACCATTTCATCTAACGACGGTGTAATTAAACCAGACAAACCAATAGCATCTACACGCTCGCTAATAGCCATTTCAATAATTTTTTCTGGCGGAACCATTACGCCTAAATCTACAATTTCGTAATTATTACATGCTAAAACAACACTCACAATATTTTTACCAATATCATGCACGTCCCCTTTTACAGTTGCCATTAATATTTTACCAACAGGCTCTTGCTTGTCTCCTTTTTCGGCTTCAATAAAGGGATTTAAGTAACCAACTGCTTTTTTCATTACACGAGCAGATTTTACTACTTGCGGTAAAAACATTTTTCCTGCTCCAAATAAATCTCCAACCACATTCATACCAATCATTAAATGACCTTCAATCACTTCAATTGGTGAGGTTGCTTCTTGTCTTGCTGTTTCTATATCTTCAATAATAAAAGCATCTATTCCTTTTACCAAAGCATGTGTAATTCTATCTTGTAAAGGGTTTTCTCTCCAAGATAAATCTACCGTTTTTTCTACTTTAGAACCTTTTACAGTATCAGCAAAATCTAATAAACGTTCCGTTGCATCTTCTCTTCTATCTAGAATCACATCTTCTACGCGCTCTAATAAATCTTTCGGAATATTGTCATATACTTCTAAAAGTGCAGGGTTTACAATTCCCATATTCATACCTGCCTGAATAGCATAATATAAAAATACAGAATGCATAGCTTCTCTAACTCCGTCATTTCCCCTAAAAGAAAACGACACATTACTTACACCTCCACTAACACTTGCGTTGGTTAAGTTTTCTCTTACCCAACGTGTAGCTTCAATAAAATCGATGGCATTTCTTCTGTGCTCATCCATTCCTGTAGCAACAGGAAATATATTTAAATCGAAAATTATATCTTCACTAGGAAAACCAACTTCATCTACTAAAATATCATACGATTTTTTAGCAATTTCTATTCTACGGTCATAGTTGTCTGCTTGTCCTTCTGCATCAAAAGCCATGACAATTACAGCAGCACCATATCGTTTTATTTGTTTTGCTTCCCAAATAAATTTTTCTTTTCCTTCTTTAAGTGAAATTGAGTTTACAACGCATTTTCCTTGAACAACTTGTAAACCTGCTTCTATGATTTCCCATTTAGAGCTATCAATCATAATTGGCACTCTACAAATATCTGGTTCTGCAGCAATTAAATTTAAGAAACGAACCATGGCTTGTTTCCCGTCAATTAAACCGTCATCAAAATTAATATCTATAATTTGTGCTCCTCCATCTACTTGGTGTCTAGCAATATCTAAAGCTTCATCAAATTGCTCGTTTTTTATCAATCTTAAAAACTTACGAGAACCCGCAACATTTGTACGTTCTCCAACATTTATAAAATTGCTGTTTTCGTTTAGAATTAAAGGTTCTAAACCAGACAATCTCATATATTTAGTTTGTTTTATTTTCATTATTTATAATGTTCTACTGTTGGAAAAGGTTCATAAAAATGATGTAATAATTCTTTCCATTGTTGATATTCATCAGACTTTCTAAATCCAATTTCATGGTCTTCTAGAGTTTCCCAATTCACTAATAAGATATATTTATCTTCTTCTTCAATACATTTCTTTAATTGATGAGAGTTATATCCTTTCATAGAAGAAATAATCTTTTCTGCCTTCTTAAAATGATTTTCAAAAGCATCTGAAAGACCTTTTTTAATATTTAATGTAGCAACTTCTAGTATCATTATTCCTTCTAACTTATAACGAAATTTCTGACTCTACAGAAATAATCGATTTTTTTATTATGATAATACTTTACTGGTTTTAAAAGCTTGTAAAGTCTATTAATTTATACAGTTTTTTCTATTCTACTTGGAATAACTACAAAATTTCTTGGCTTATATTTTCCCGAAATCCTTGCTATCTCTCTAATATGCTCAGGTGATGTTCCACAACATCCACCGATAATATTGATTAAATCTTTCTTTAAATATTCTTCTATCTGCTCGCCCATTTCTTCTGCAGTTTCGTCGTACTCACCAAAAGCATTTGGCAATCCTGCATTTGGATGGGCAGAAATAGCAAAGTCCGTTTTGTTTGCAATAGCCTGTAAATGAGGTTGTAATAAATTGGCTCCTAAGGCACAATTAAACCCTACAGATAATAAAGGAATGTGAGATACAGAAATTAAAAAAGCTTCTGCAGTTTGCCCAGATAAAGTTCTACCTGAAGCATCTGTAATGGTACCACTTAACATAATTGGAACATCAATACTACGCTCGTCTTTTACTTCTTCAATAGCAAATAATGCTGCTTTGGCATTTAGAGTATCAAACACCGTTTCTACTAACAATAAGTCCGCACCACCATCTAATAAAGCTTCTACTTGTTGTTTATAGGCAATTCTTAATTCATCAAAAGTAACTGCTCTATAACCCGGATCATTTACATCTGGAGACATACTTGCAGTTCTGTTTGTTGGGCCAATAGAACCTGCTACAAAACGAGGTTTGTGTGGTTCTTTTGCTGTAAACTCATTTGCAACTTCTTTAGCAATTTTTGCAGATTGATAATTTAGTTCGTACACTAAATTTTCCATCTGATAATCTGCCATTGCAATAGTAGTTCCAGAAAAAGTATTGGTTTCTATAATATCTGCACCAGCTTCAAAATATTTACCATGAATGGTTTTTATTGCTTCTGGTTGCGTTATTGACAACAAGTCATTATTACCTTGTAAAGGTGATGGATAGTCTTTAAAACGTTCTCCCCTAAAATCTTCTTCCGTGAATTTATAGGCTTGTAGCATAGTACCCATAGCACCATCTAAAACCAAAATTCTTTCTTGTAAAGCTTTGTATATATTTGACATTCCTGAAAATTAATTTTTGTGTTATCAGGAAAAGAAGAATTGATACTTTTTCCGTTATCTCTCTGAAAGGTTCTGAACCTAGTTCAGAAAGAATCAGTAGAAATTAGCACCTTCTTTAAAGATAAAGGGTTGCCAAGGCTTCCTCGGGTCTAATCCCTCAACCTTTCTTGATAACAATATTTAATAAATGAACTAAATTACGTTACAAAGTAACGAACTTTTTTCTTGTTTTAATAATTTATTCGTAGATATCTGATGATAAGTAACGATCTCCTCTATCACAAATAATAGCAACAATAACACCTTTATCTATTGATTTTGCTACTTTTAACGCGGTAGCAACAGATCCTCCACTACTCATTCCTGCAAAAATGCCTTCTTCTTTTGCCAAACGAACCGTCATTTCTTTTGCCTCTTCTTCACTTACTTCAAATATTTGATCTATTTTTTTAGGTTTAAAAATAGCGGGCATATATTCTTCAGACCATTTTCTAATTCCAGGTATTTTAGCTCCTTCTGTTGGCTGCGCTCCAATAATGGTAATATTTTCGTTTTGTGATTTTAAATAATCAGAAACGCCAGTAATGGTACCTGTAGTTCCCATGGCAGAAACAAAATGAGTAACTTCTCCTTCTGTATCTCTCCAAATTTCTGGTCCTGTTGTATTAAAATGTGCTTTCGGATTGTCAAAATTATCAAACTGATTTAAACGAAAGTATCCTTTTTTATATTTTAACTTTAAAGCATAATCAATTGCTCCTTCAATACCTTTATCTGCAGGAGTTAAAATTACTTTTGCTCCGTATGCGCGCATTGTTTTAACACGTTCTATGGTAGAGTTTTCTGGCATTGTAAGCACCATATTTACACCTAAAACTTTTGCCATTAAAGCCAATGCAATACCCGTGTTTCCACTTGTTGCTTCTACTAAAGTATCACCTTTCTTTATGTTTTTTCTTTTAATTGCTTCAGAAATCATATAGTAGGCTGCTCTATCTTTTACACTTCCTCCTGGATTATTTCCTTCTAGTTTTAATAATAAAGTAACACCTTCTTTCTTTAAGATATTTTGCACTTCTACAAGTGGTGTATTTCCAACAAAATCTATGATACTCTTGGTTTTCATTCTAATTTCTTTTTTGAAAAATATTATTTTCTGATTGTACTGTTACCACCGAATTTTCTGGAACGGATTCCATAATACAAACATTGGCTCCAATTACAGAGTTTTTTCCTATTACAACATCTCCTCCTAAAATAGTAGCGTTTGCATAAATAACAACACCACTCTCTATAGTGGGATGCCTTTTTGTTGATGCTAAACTTTTCTTTACCTGAATTCCTCCTAAAGTTACTCCCTGAAAAATCTGTACATTATCTTTTATAATAGCAGATTCTCCTATTACAGTTCCTGTTCCGTGATCTATATGAAAAGAAGCTCCTATTTGTGCTCCTGGATGAATCTCTGTACCAGTTTTGCTGTGTGCAAACTCACTCATTATTCTTGGAAAAACAGGGATTCCTAAATTTAATAATTGGTGACTTAAGCGATACACTGCAATGGCATAAAACCCTGGATATGCTAAATAAATTTCTTCTAAACTTTTAGCAGCAGGATCATTTTTTTCTGCAGCAGCAGCATCTAAATCTAATTTTTGACGAATAGTAACAAAAGAATTTTCAAAATCATTCCACAAATTCTCTCCGTTTTCAACGGATAATCTTTCTAGAATTTTTAAAAATTTTAATCTTGTTTCTTGGCCACTTTCAGACAAATGGAGTTCATCAAACAAGTTATTAATTAACTGTTTAGTAAAAACTTCTACCGCATCTCTTAAACACATGCTGTAGTTTTTAAACGTAACTATTTGTGCTGTTTCTTTCATTATAGCCTTTTACATTTCTGGTGCTAAAGTAACCTCTAACCCTTCCATTGCTGGGGTCATTTGTATCTGACAGCCCAATCTACTATTGTCTTCTACATTAAATGCTTCTGCTAACATAGCATCTTCATCATCTGACATTTCTGGTAATTCGGTATCTGAATTTACATAACACTGACAAGAAGCACACATGGCCATACCGCCACAAATACCTATGGTACCTTCTTCTGCTAATTCGTAAGAACGAACAACCTCCATAAGGTTCATTGCCATGTCTGTAGGTGCTACAATTTCATGCATTACACCATTTCTATCAGTTATTTTTATATTTATATCTACGCTCATTTTACATTTTTTACCAAAGTCAAAAGTAATAAATTTGTTTGGTTAGACCTCAAAGGTTTTTAAAACCTTTAAGGTCTTTCTTATTCTCTTTATTAATTGTCTACTAAATTAAGTAAACCTAACAATTTTATACTTATAAGGTTTTTTAAAACTTGTAGTAAAAATTACTCAATCGCTTTTACAACAGCTTTCGGTGCATCTTTTCTTGTTCCATCAAACCCTTCTACACCACCAACTGTAGTATATTTCATAACGTATTTCTTATCTGGAAAAATTCTTTGATAAGCACTCTGACACATTAAAGTTGCTTCGTGAAAACCACAAAGAATTAACTTTAATTTACCAGGATATGTGTTTACATCTCCAATAGCATAGATTCCAGGAATATTTGTTTGATAATCTAACGCATTATTTACTTTAATTGCATTTTTCTCTATCTCTAATCCCCAGTTTGCAATAGGCCCTAATTTTGGTGATAATCCAAATAACGGAATAAAATGATCTGTATCTACAATAAAAGCATCTTCTCCTTTTTTCTCTACAGCAACTCCCGTTACTTTATCTGTACCGATAATTCCTTTTACTTCCGCAGGAGTTATCATTCTAATTTTACCTAAATTCTTTAATTCTTGTACTTTTTCTACAGAATCTAAAGCACCTCTAAATTCATTTCTTCTGTGAATTAAAGTTACTTCTGATGCTACATCAGATAAGAAAACGGCCCAATCTAAAGCAGAATCTCCACCACCTGAAATTACTACTTTTTTATCTCTGTAAAATTCTGGTTCTTTAATAATGTATTCAACACCTTTATCTTCAAAATCTGCGATGTTAGGTATCAATGGTTTTCTTGGCTCAAAAGAACCTAAACCACCAGCAATTGCAACAATTTTAGCATGGTGTTTTGTTCCTTTATTTGTAGTAACAATAAAAGTACCATCATCTTGCTTGTCTATTGTTTCTGCTCTTTCACCTAAGGTAAAACCGGGCTTAAATTGCTTTGTTTGCTCTATTAATTTATGTGTTAAATCTCCAGCTAAAATTTCTGGATATGCAGGAATATCATAAATTGGTTTCTTCGGATAAATCTCAGAACACTGCCCTCCTGGTTGAGGCAACGCATCAATTAAATGACATTTTAATTTTAATAAACCAGCTTCAAAAACTGTAAATAACCCTGTTGGTCCTGCTCCAATAATAAGTATGTCTGTTGTAATCATCTTAAGATTCTTTTTTCTCTATTAATCCTTTGGTGAATTCGTTTAATGTTTCCACTTTTTCTTCGAAATCTCCTTTTATTGTTTTTCTAAACTCGTTTAAATTCTGCACCAAGTCATCTACATTTTCGGGAATTACATCCTCAAAAAACTGACGTAATCTTTTGGCTGTTGTTGGTGATTGACCATTGGTAGAAATGGCTACTTTTACATTTCCTTTCGTTACAATGCCGCCCATATAAAAATCACAAAAAGGAGGATTATCAGCAACATTTACCAATATGCTTCTCTTTCTACAATGTTTATAAACCTTTTCGTTTACTTTAGGAAACTCTGTTGTTGCCACAACAATATGCTTTCCTTTTAAATACCGTTTATTATATTTTTCTTTAATCAGTTTTACGTTTCCCTTCTTTGCTAATGCAGTTGTGCCTTCTCTAAACATAGGAGAGACTATTGTTACATTTGCATCTGGACTCGATTTTAACAAAAAAGTTAATTTTTCTTCTGCCACAAAACCACCTCCAATGATTAAAACTTGAAGATTTTTTGTTTTTAAAAAAATAGGATATAAATTATTTTTCCCCATAAATCTATCCTTTTAATTCGTTTGCAAATTGTTGTTGAACGTCTGAAATTGTTTCACGATGTTTTACAACTTCACCCAAAACAATAATTGCAGGATTTTTTAAATCATTATCCGCAACAATTTTTTCTATGGTATCTACAGTTCCAATTCCTACTTTTTCTTCAGATGTGGTTCCTCTTTGAATAATTGCAACAGGTAAATTATTTTTACCTTCTGCTTGAAACAATTTTACAATCTGAGGCAACTTACTCATGCCCATTAAAACAACTACAGTTGCGTTAGACTTTGCAGCCAACTCAATATCATTAGAAATTTTATGGTCTTTTGTAGTTCCTGTAATTACCCAAAAACTTTCTGCGCTACCACGTTTTGTTAACGGTATATTTTGATAAGCAGCTACTGCTAAAGAAGAAGAAATACCTGGAACCATTGCTGTTTCTAAACCAAAACTTGCAGCATACTCCATTTCTTCTGCTCCTCTTCCAAAAATAAACGGATCGCCACCTTTTAAACGAACTACATGTCCGCTTGCTTTTGCACGTGTAACAATCAACTCATTAATTTGCTCTTGCTGATATTTATAACACCCTCTACGTTTTCCAACAAAAATTTGTTCAGCTTCTGGGTTTATATATGCTAACAAGTCTTCATTCACCAAAGCATCATATAAAACTACATCGGCCATTTTTAAAACCTTAATGGCTTTTACTGTAATTAAATCTATATCGCCAGGGCCTGCACCTACTACAGTTAACTTTGGTGTTTTAAAACTCATTTTATTCTTTTATAACTTACTCTGCAATTGCAGTTTCAGCATTTCTATAAGCTCTTACTTTCTGTAAAAACGTATTTGCATCGCTAATATACTTCTTTGCAAATTCTTCTGTTGGAGCAAACTTATTAATTTGATAAATTAAATCTGCAAAAGAACCTCCTAAATCTATTTTTTCTGATGAAATAAATTCAGTGTCAAATTGAGAAATAATACTTGCATGCGTATTTGTTTTCTTATCTGCGGCTAACAAAGATGCTTTTGCTGAATTTACAATAGACTGATATGCATAATAAATTGCACCAGAATACACTCCGTTTTCAAAAGCTTCGTTTGCATTTTCAATTTTCTCATCACTTTCTAAAAATAAAGTCGCAATTAAATCGATTACAACACCTGCACATTCTCCAATACCAATTTCTTTTAGATATTTCTCTTCTTCTCCCCAATCGATAAAATCTTCTTGAGTTAAATTAGTAACATCTTGCAAATCGTTTAATAAATCATAAAAATAACGTTCTCCTGTCACTTTATAATAGTCTACAAAAGATTTTCCCTTAGCATTTGCTTCAAAATCATTAAAAATTCTACGCAATGCTTCTGGACCTCTTTTACTTGGCACTTTTACTACTTTATCTGCAAATAATGCATTTCCGTTTCCTAAATTTCCTCCACCTAATAAAACTTGTAACGCTGGCGCCACTAATTTATCTGGAGTTCTAACCGTCATTCCTTGAAAACCAATGTTTGCCATATTGTGCTGCCCACAAGCATTCATACAACCACTAATTTTTATAACTAGATCTTCGTTTTTTAAATACTGAGGATATTCTGCTTTTATAACGCGCTCTAATTCGTCTGCAATACCTGTACTACTTGCAATACCTAAGTTACATGTATCTGTACCTGGACAAGCTGTAATATCTACCGCTTTATTATAACCTGCTGCTACAAAACCTAATTTCTCTAATTCTTGATAGAAATAAGGAACTAAATCTTCTTTTACAAAAGGAATAACAATATTTTGACGCAAGGTTAAACGAACTTCACCTGCTGCATATGCATCAACTAAATCTGCTAATAAACGAGCTTTATCTGTATAAAAATCTCCTAATAAAACTTTAATTCCGATTGCAACATAACCTGCTTGCTTTTGAGGAATTAAGTTGGTAGATTTCCATAACTCAAATGCTGCTTGGTCTTTTATAACTGCTTCTGGTGCTTCAACAGAAACTGGAGTTGACGCAACATAACCATCTGCATCAATAGCAACTGATTTTAATTCGATAGCCTTTTGTTCTTGTGCTACTAATTCTTTAAAAGCTTCTAAACCGATGTCTTTTAATAAGAATTTCATTCTTGCTTTGGCTCTACTTTTACGTTCACCATAACGATCAAAAACTCTTAAAACACCTTCCATTACTGGAATAATTTTATCTGATGGTAAAAACTCATATAAAGTTTCTGCATGTCTTGGCTGAGAACCTAATCCTCCTGCAACCATCACTTTAAAACCTCTTACTCCGTTTTCAATTTTAGCAATAAATCCTAAATCATGTAAATAAGATAATCCCGTATCTGCATCTGTAGAAGAAAAAGAAACCTTGAATTTACGTCCCATTTCTTGACAAATAGGGTTACGTAAAAAGAATTTATACAAAGCATCTGCATACGGAGAAACATCAAAAGGCTCATCAACATCAATACCTGCTGTTTCTGAAGCAGTTACATTTCTTACCACATTACCACAAGCTTCACGCAACGTAACATCATCTTTTTCTAATTCTGCCCATAATTCTGGCGTTCTTTGTAAATCTACATAGTGAATTTGAATATCTTGACGCGTTGTAATATGCAACCTACCTCTAGAATACTCATCTGAAACCTCAGAAATTCTTCGTAATTGATTACTCATCACTTTACCATAAGGCAATTTAATACGAATCATTTGTACGCCTTCTTGACGCTGACCGTAAACACCTCTTGCTAAACGTAAACTTCTAAATTTTTCTTCGTCTATTTCTAAATTATTAAATGCTGCAATTTTATCTGCTAATTCAATAATATCTCTTTCTACAACTGGATTCTCTATTTCGGTTCTAAAACTTTGCATTTTTTCTAGTATTTAGTAGTTTGTAAAAGTATCAAGTAATTCTTAATACCTTAAAATTCTACTTTGTTTTACTTTGTACTTTACTCTTAATTCTATCTAATTGATGAAACCAACACCTACTGTATTGTTCGTTTTTGGATCAATCAAAATAAAAGATCCATTAGATTTATTATCTTTATAAGAATCTACCAACAAAGGTTTGCTTAACTTTAATTGTATGTTTCCTATTTGATTTAATACCAATTCTGATGGATTTTCTTCAATTCCAGAAAAATCAGTCTTTATAATACTAGACAATTGTGTAATTTTTGCTTGCGCATCATTTACACCATGTTTGATATAATATTTTTGAGAAGCCTTTAAAGGATCTTTATCCATCCAACAGATTGTAGCATTTAATTGTTTTGCAATGGTTGGCTCTTCATTTACTTTTACCAACATATCTCCTCTACTTACATTTACATTATCTTCTAAAGTAATAGTAACAGAACTTCCTCTTTTTGCAGTTTTAAATTCTTTGTCGAAAAAATTTATTGCCTTAATTTTAGATTTTGTTTGTGAAGGTAAAACAGCAATTTCATCTCCTACAGATAAATCTCCTCCATAAATTTTACCTGCATAGCCTCTAAAATCATGATATTCTTCTGTTTTTGGTCTGATTACTGTTTGCACAGGAAAACGAGTTTGAGAAGCATCATCAATATCTTCTATATCTAATTTTTCTAAGTGATCCATTAAAGTTTCTCCTTTATACCAAGGCGTATTTTCAGATCTATTTACAACATTATCTCCTTGTAAAGCAGACATTGGTATAAACGTTAAATTCTGACCTTTATATTCACTTTTACTTGCTAAATATTCAATCTCTGCTTTAATGGTATTGTATTTTTCTTCAGAAAAATCTACTAAATCCATTTTATTTATAGCAATTACTACATCTTTAATTCTCAATAAATTATTGATAAAAAAGTGTCTGTAAGTTTGCTCTATAACTCCGTTTCTTGCATCAATTAAAACAATAGAAGCTTGTGCCGTTGATGCACCAGTAACCATGTTTCTTGTATATTCAATATGCCCTGGAGTATCTGCAATAATGAAACTTTTTGAAGGTGTAGAAAAATAAATATGTGCAACATCAATAGTAATTCCTTGTTCGCGTTCTGCAACTAAACCATCGGTTGCTAAAGAGAAATCTAAATAGTCAAAACCACGTTGTCTACTTTTTTCTTCTATCGCTTCTAACTTATCGTCTGTCAATGATTTTGTATCGTATAAAATACGACCAATTAAGGTACTCTTACCATCATCTACACTTCCTGCTGTTGCTATTTTTAGTACTTTCATTCTTATGAGCTGTTCGCTATTAGCCTTTGGCTTTTAGCTTAATTTGTATTCATTTTTAATACTTACAAAGCGATTAAATTTTGTAAGGTGTTTGCAAATAGTTGCGTTAGGGATTGAAACGACATCCTTTTTTTGATTTTTTTTCAAAAAAAGATATAGTGGAAAGCCTGTTAAAACGCCCAAAGTATTCTAAAAATACCCTTGTTGTTTACGTTTCTCCATTGCTGCTTCAGATCGTTTATCATCTATTCTTGCGCCTCTTTCTGAAATGGAAGAATCTCTAATTTCTTCTACAACTTTTGCAATATCGACTGCGTCGGATAAAACTGCTGCCGTACAACTCATATCTCCTACAGTTCTAAAACGAACCATTCTTTCTTCTACTACTTCTTCTTTATCTCTAAAAACAACTTCATCATCTGCAGACCAAATCATTCCGTCTCTCACAAAAATATTTCTTTTGTGTGCAAAATAGATTGAAGGAATTTCGATGTTTTCTTGTTCTATATAAGACCAAACGTCTAATTCTGTCCAATTAGAAATTGGAAAAACACGTACATTCTGACCTAAATCTATTCGTCCGTTTAACATATCGAATACCTCTGGACGTTGGTTTTTCTCATCCCACTGACCAAAATCATCTCTTACAGAAAAGATTCTTTCTTTTGCTCTTGCTTTTTCTTCATCTCTTCTTGCTCCACCAATACATGCATCAAAACCAAACTCCTCAATAGCGTCTAACAACGTTTCTGTTTGCAACATATTTCTACTTGCATATCTACCAGTTTCTTCTTTTACTCTACCAGAATCTATATTGTCTTGTACATTTCTTACAATTAACTCGACACCTAATTCTTTTGCTAAACGATCTCTAAATTCTATTGTTTCAGGAAAGTTATGACCTGTATCGATATGCATTAAAGGGAAAGGAATTTTTGCTGGATAGAATGCTTTTTGTGCCAAACGCACTAAAGTTATACTGTCTTTTCCACCAGAGAATAATAAAACAGGTTTTTCGAACTGCGCTACTACTTCTCTAAATATAAAAATTGCTTCACTTTCTAAAGCATCTACTTGTATTATATTGTTACTCATAATAATTTTGTCTTGGTTCTTGGTTCTAACAGCGAAGCGGTCTTAAATATTTTATGAATGTAAACCACATTCGCGGTTACTTTCTACTTTTGTTGGATCGAAATAGGTAAACTCATTTGGTAGATTTTGTTCTACTAAATAAGCATCTAACTCTTCATCTGTCCAATTATAAAACGGACTCACTTTTACGACACCGTCTTTACTTTGAGAAACAATATCTATACTGTTTCTAAATGCAGTTTGACCTTTTCTTAAGTTTGTAAACCAAACATCTGGTTGATGTTCTTTCATAGCTCTAGAAAAAGGCTCTAACTTAACTTGCTCTGTAAACAAAACATGTTTAGGATCTTCTACAGAAGGCACTCCTAAAACAACGTTTCTATGAGCTGCCGTTTGTTTTGGTGTATATAAATGAATGTTTAAATTCAGTTTTCCTATAATTTCTTCTGCATGTTTGTACGTCTGCATCGTATTGTAACCGGTATCGCACCAAATTACTTTAATATCTTTTTGTACATCTGTAACTGCTTTTAAAATAGCTACTTCATATGGTCTGAAGTTTGTTGTTATTACAGGATTTTTGGCAAAAGAAATAGCCCAAGCTATTATTTCTGCTGGACTTTTACCTTTTAATTCTTCGTTAACTTGTGCTAAGTTTAAACTCATTATTTTCCCCATTTTACTTTATTCCATACTCGCTCGTGAAAGAAGTATAAAACTAATTTTGTTAAAAAATCTACCGAAGCAATTGATGCTGCCAATGTAAACTCACCGGTTACATAATAAGATACCACTAAAGTATCTACAGTACCAACAACTCTCCAGCTTAATGCTTTTAGCACACTTCGTAAAGGTTTTTCTGAAGACTTATCTTCTTCAAAACCTTTACTCTGTGCTTTTTTGCTAAAAATGATTTGGTCTAAAATCATAAAAAAAATTAATTCAAATAATTATCCTACTACTTTAGTAGGGTATGCAAACATACTTCAAAACTTTCTAATAGGTCGAGAAAAATTGTTAATAATTTCTAAAACCCTACAGAATTAGTAGATTAATAAAAAAAAGGTGAAAAATTTAAGGATATTTCACTACTACAAGGTTATAGTGCTAAAATATTTTATATCAGTTTAAGAGAAAAATAGCTATTAATTACAGCTACAAAGATCTGATAATGTAGTGTTTTTAAAAATTTGAAGTGAACTATCTCTAACCTGAATCATTAATTTATTAACTGCACAAAGGTTTTCGTCTGGGCAATCTGCACACTTTTCATAGAAGTTTAAACTAACGCAAGGAATCATAGCAATAGGCCCTTCTAGAACCCGCATAATAGTTGTCATCTGGATATCTTTAGGCTCCATTAAAAGGTAGTAACCACCACCTTTTCCTTTTTTAGAGGCTAATAATCCGTTTTTACGAAGTGTTAACAAAATACTTTCTAAAAACTTTAAAGAAATGTTTTCACTTTCTGATATTATTGCAATAGAAACAGGTGTTTTATCCTTTTGCCTTGCTAGATATGTTAGCGCTTTAATACCGTATTTTGTTTTTTTAGATAGCATAAAACAAAAATACGTAAATAAAAGTGATTACTATAGTAAAATAGTAGGACACTCTTTTAGAGTAAAAAAAACACGAATTATAGAAATAGAAATTCAATATTTTAATATTTTAATGCCATTTATACTTGTATCAACTATAAAAAGGCGCTTTATTATTTTTAATTACTGAATTTTGATTTTATCTGATTTTTTTAGTTTTGACAAAACTTCTGTGTAAACACCATCTGAAATACCAACTTTTACCTCAACAGTTTCGATAACATCATTTTCACCAATAAGTTCTATAAATGACTTTCTATTTCTAAAAATTATATTTTTCTCTTTAACACTTAATACATCTTCTTTATGTTGAAGCGTAAATTCTGCTAAACCAGTAAAACCAGGTTTAAGAGTAGAGATAGTATCTAAAACAATAGCACTTACTAAATAATAAAAACTTTCATCTTTCTTAATTAAAGGAATTAGCTCATTAACCCTTGCATTTACCAATTTATTATTTAGAGCCTTTATAGAAACACTAAAAGTATCTCCGATCTTAATATGAGAAATATCTGACTCTGTAATCTCAAATTCATACATAAAACTACTAGTGTTAACTATTGTAGCAATCGTATTACCATCATTATACGTGTTTCTTTTTGTTACGTTTACTCCTTTTTTTACTAATACATTTAAAACCTCTCCATTAATAGTTGCTTTTACAATATTTGGTGATGCATTAACATTTTTAGAAAACCCTTTTTGAGAAATATTGTAGTTATTTTGAGCATTAGAATTTTCGATTTTAGCAAAATTAAGTTCTAATGCTGTATTTTCAAATTCCATTCTTGATATTACTCCTTTATTAAATAAATTAGTATTTCTATTATGATTGATTATTTTTTGCTTTAAGTCTGTATTTGCAATTCTTAAAGCCTTTTTTGTTCTTTCTAATTCTTCAGGAATTGGAACAATTCTTAATTTTGCAATTTTATCTCCTACAGATACTTTGTCTCCACTCTTTATATAAATTGAATCAATAATGCCAGATATTTCTGGCTGAACCAATACCATTTCATAAGGTTTAAATTTACCCAAAAAGAAATTTGTTTTACTAATATCTCTATATTTAGGAGCTTCGTTAGGAATTGTTTTTTGTGTGTTTTTAAAAGTAATAACGGCAAACCCAGCCCCTATTAATAGTATTATAAAAAAAATGATTCCTTTATTCATCTACGTATTAATTGTTTAAAGTTCTTAATGCTTCTATTGGTAAAATTTCTGAAGCTTTTCTTGCAGGTATTATACCGGCAATACATCCTGACACTGTTAATAAAAATATTGCTGATAAAATAACATACTTGTTAATATCTAAAATTAGAAACTCGTTATTTCCACCACTAATTTCTATATATAAATTGATAAGATATATTAAAAAGAACCCAACAATTAAGCCTATAACTCCAGAAACCACCGTAATTATTAAAGATTCTATTAAAACCATAATCTGAATTGAATTTGGTGTAGCTCCTAAAGCTTTTCGTATACCAAACTCCCCTATTCTATCTTTAACAATAACAGTCATTATATTAAAAATACTTAACATGCCACTTATTAAAAAAGAAATTCCGATAAACCATAAAAACAGATTTATAGCATTAAATAAAGTATTGAACGTTTTTAATGTATTTTCGATATTATTAAAAAAGAAAGCTGTTTTATCTTTGGGGTTTATTCCTTTTTTTATTGATAAATATACTTTAAGTGTTTTTTGAAATTCTTCTGTATTAACTTTACTTTTTAACGATAAAATAAATTCATTAAAACTTCTTTGAGAGCTTATATTTAATGCGTTTTCATAATGGATATAAGCATTGTAACCTGAGTTATTAAATAAGTTATCTTTTTCAATAACACCTATAATTTTATAACCAACATTATTTAAAAAAACAATTCTACCTACACAATTAATATTATTGAAGAGATTTTTTGCAATTTCATAACCTAAAATAATATTTTTCCTACTACGATCTCTAGTATTAAAAACTCTTCCTTTATTTAATTTAAGTGTTTTTATATTGAAATATTTTTCATTAACACCTTTTAGAGAAAATCGATTAATACTTTTTCTTTCTGAAGTAATTACTGGTATTTTAACATCAACTACTGGTGATATATTCTCTATATAGTTAAAAGTAGAAGATATTTTTTTGATATCTAAAATATTAAAAGTAATTAAATCTCCTTTATTTACACTAATGTCTGATATAGAAGCTTCACCAGAAAAGACTTCAATTGTTTTAACCGTGTAATCCGAGAAAATTTTTTTAACGCCATTTTGAAGGCCTTGACCAGTACCTACTAACAAAATTAACAACATAATTCCCCATGCCACTGTAATGCCAGCAATAATGCTTTTATCTTTATTTTTATAGATAGCACTTAAAATCTCAGGTGTTCTAAACATTTTAAGCCTATTTTAGTGAAATTATTTTATCCTTTAACAAATAAGTGTTTGCTAAATTATTAGAAGATAATTCTTCATTATGAGTAATAAAAAGAATTATCATATCCTTTTTAATCACATCTAGAATTTCTAAGATTCGATTTTGAGTAGCGCTATCCATTGAAGCTGTTGCTTCATCTAAAATTAAAACTTTCGGCTTAAAAAACAAAGCCCTAGCTATAGCTATAATCTGTTTCTCCCCTCCAGAAGGCGTTACACCTTCCTCTCCTAAAACTGTCCAATAAGAGTCTTTAAATTTTGAAAAAATATTTTCAATTTTTAGCTCATTTCTGCAAAAATCCATAACCTCATTATCATCTTTTTTATCATTTAAAGATATGTTATATAAAATATTTTCATTAAAAATTTTAATATTTTGAGGCACATAGGCTATTTGACTTCTCCATTGATTTGTTTCTATAGACTCAAGTAAATAGTTATTATTTACTGTAATAGTACCTATATTCTGCTTATAGAACTTTAATAAGAGTTGAGACAAGGTGCTTTTTCCGCTTCCACTTTGGCCTTTAAGAAAAGTTATTTGTCCTTTATTTAAGGTTAAATTAGCTGCAGTAATTAGAAAATCTTGTCCTGGGTAAGAAAAAGATAAATTATTGATAGAAATGGTCTGTATATCTTCAATTATTTTAGAATTAGAGCTTACTTTCTTTTCATCAATTTCATCACTTCTCTCTACAAAATCAAACATACGCTCAATAGCTATTTTACTTTCAAAAATTTCAAAGTTAAGCTGAACAATACCTTTCATTCCTTCAATAATCATAAATATTAATGAAATGATAGCTATTAAATCTCCAACCTCTAAAACTCTATTAAAAACTAACAAAACAGCATATGCAATTCCTGAAGCACTAATAATTGTACTACAAATTTCAATTAAAGTACCTTGATTGATTTCATATTTAAATAGACTTAATATTGAATTCTGAAAAGACTTATAAAAGCTTGCATTTTTTTTAAAGTAAAAACTTTCTTTATTAAATACTTTTATAGTTTCTATTCCACTTATTGTATCGATATAATTAGACTCTGTCTGAGCATAATCATTAAACATTTTATGTTGAAGTTTCTTTATTTTCTTATTAAAAAGCCAAGAACAAAGGTAAAGGATAGGAAAAGAGGCTAAGACTATTAATGCAACTTCTACTGAATAATAAATTAAAAAACCTACTGCTACAATTATCATAAAAAACTGAATAAAAGAATCGGCTATAATTGTTTTAATATTTTGTTGAATACGTTCTGTATCATTCATCCTAGCAATCATATCTCCTTGTCTTTTACTATCAAAAAATACCTTAGGCATTTTTAATAATCGCTTAAAAAAGAAACGAAAAACACGAACGTTAAAATTGTAAGCTTGTTGAATTAAAACAATAGACCGAACATAATTTAGTACTATTGTTATTAAAAGCAAGACAAACCATATAGCTAGTGTTTTAAATAGTAACGACAAACTTCTGGAAGGCAATACAACATCTATTAGTTTTTCTGTAAAAACTAAAGTAGTCATATTTAGTAACGCAATAACAATCCCTAAAAACACAGCAGAAATATAATATGACGCGTCTTTTTTCATCATATTTAAAACCCAGTTCAAATATCCTTTACCTGACGTTTTTAACGAAACACCACCCTTTTCTTTCTTAACGATAAGGATATAACCATCTTTCCAGATTTCCAATAAATCTTCTTCAGAATACGTTACCAAACCAATGCCTGGATCTACAACTGTAAACCCCTTTTTTTCATGATAATCAAAACAAATTAAATAATGTAAAAAGCCATTAAGTTCAACATGAAGAAAAAATGGTTCTTTTATTTTTTTTATATCTTCAATACTAGCTTGATAAGCCTCTGACAACAAACCTACTTTTTCTGAAGCCTGAATTAAACCTAACAATGAGGTGCCTTCAGAGTTTGTTCCGCTAATTTCTTTAAGATACTCTAAGTTTGCATCACCTCCGTAGTAACGGAGTGCCATCTTTAAACAGGCACAACCACAATCTTTTTGGTCATGTTGCAAAACAACATATTTCTTATACTTGTTCATCAACTTGTGCCGCTTTAATATATCTTAAAATAGTTTTTACTGGCACATCATCATTAATTTTTTTGATAAGTTCCTGCTTTGTATTATAAATAAAATATGTAGGTGTAATAGATTCTTTAAAGAGTGCATAAAAATCTTCAGAACTACACTGTAAAAATTTAATGTTTGGAACAAGGTTTAAATTATGTCGCTTTTTATAAGCCTCAATTTTATCTTTTGAACTATAAGAAACGAACAAAACCTGAGACTTTTCGTGAAACTTCTTAAAGGAACCAAAAACCTTACCAGATTTATTACAAAGACCACAATCCGGATCAAAATAAACCAAAACCAAACTCTTATCTTTCTTTAAACTATATCTAGAATAAGGAATTGAATCAAGTGTAAAAAACTCAAATAAAGGAAGTTTAGTACTATTACTTTTAGTAAAAGTTGTTTTTTCTTTTTCTATTTCTTTTATGCTTAAAGCCTTGTGGGCAACTACAAAAATAATTGCAGACAAACCAAGAACTATTATACTAATTATTATTTTTCTCATCATTAAAAAAGGTCAAAAAGGTACCAAAATACGGTGTTATAAAAAACAAATACAATTAAGTAACTTATATAAGAATACCTTAGCAATAGACTTAATTTAAAGTTGGCATAAAATACTTTTATAAGTAATACAACAAATAAAGGGAATAAGAAAAACACAAAATCTGTTTGCGAAACTATTTTCCACAACCAAGTAGATGTTTCTTCTTTAACAAAAAAAGTACTAAAAGTAAACTTACTTGAAAAAGATTGAATATCATTTAACTGATAACTATTGTTAAAAATTAAAAAATATATTGCAGATATAATTTCAGTGAAATAAAATAAAACATAACTTAGAAAAGATGCTTTTAATAAGTGAGAAAATTTTATAATATGAAGCCTTTTATGAAACAATAATAAAATTAAGAACGTACCACTAAAACCAAAAACAACAATTAACATAGGCACTAATATTGCTATTAAATCAATATAAAGATAATCCCACCCGTAAGTATTTGTTTCTGCTGCGTTTTGTTCAAACTCTTGAAGTTCATCTTCGAAATCAGATAAATCTAAGTCCAAATCTTTAAAATCATTATACTTTGTTTCAAATTTCTCGTTCAAATATTTATTATAAACCTCATCGCTTAATACCACATCTGTTGATATAAACGAAATAATATAGCAGATAATAATGATTATTAGTGCTATTAAAAAAAGATTACTGTTTAAAAATTTTTTCATTAAAATATTAATTATTGTTTAAGAATTGTTCTTTTAAATTCATTTTTTGTTCTAAATCCTTTACTTGCTTTTGTTGCTCTTTACTCTCTAAAAAAATATTATAATTATCCCAAAAAGAAGGGTTATACTTTTTTTTAAGGAATAAATTATCATTCCAAAGCTTAAGATTTGAAGTTATTTTAGAAATTGCATTCTTTTGATTTATTATTTCTGAGAATAAAATTTCTTGATGAGATATATGACCAATTGATGGAACTTCTTTTTTATTATTTTCTATATTTCTTAACAAACGAAGATTGTTTGTTTTAAATGTTTTGTGAGATATATAGAAGGGATACATTTTTTCGTTATATTCTTTAAATTTAATATTTGTAGCGTATAGCATTTTTTGACCTGTGACTTTTCGTCGATGATGAGGTTTTGCTAACAATACAGAATACTCTACTTCTGTTATAGCATAACTTTTATTCTGCACAAATAAATACCCAACATCTAACCTACTTGATTTTTTATTTAATTTAGAGAATTTTATTTTGTAAACTCTTTCGTCTCCATACCCTAAAACGGTATCTATTTTAAACTTATATAGCTTTAAGTTCTTTTTACTAAACGAAGCTTCATTTTTATTAAAGTAGCGAATTTTATTTATATCTGTAGATAGCAGTTTTTCTATTAGTCCCATTTCTTTATTATAGCCAGATGTATAATGGTTATCATAGAAAACAAAAGCTTTATCTAATTCTATTGGAGAAATAGCTTTGTAATCTTTAGCTATTTTATAATTTTTTCTGAAGCTAGAATTGTTAACATCACGTAAATAAGTTCTCACCATATATGCTGTATCTAAAACCCTGTTGTCTAAAGATTTTCTATTTTCTAGTACATTAATTTTTACTCCTCTTTTTTCATCAAAGCCTGGGTCATACATTTCAAATGCGCCCTCAACAAGCCATTTGTATTCTTTTTCTGTTTTTTCTGTGTGCCTTATAAATCCTTTTGCTACATAAGGTTCTATAGGAAGATTGGTCTCGTAGTTCTCAAACGCTTTTTCAACAATTTGAAACCCATCTAGCTTGGTTTTACTTGTAGTGATTATCACCTCATCAAGAAGCACATTGATAGGCTTTAGCTTTATTATTATATCGCTATGTCTTTTTAATTTTAAAACCTCTATTTCTTGAGTTTCAAATCCTAATGAAGAAAACATAAGAGTCTTGTTGCTAAGTTTCTCAGAGATTCTCAATACAAACGCTCCATCTTCATTAGATATAGTCCCTATTGATGTGTTGTTAAAATATATGTTAGCATTTACAACAGGAGTATTTGTTTCTGTATTTAGAATAACCCCTTTTATAGGATCTTGCCCATATAATATGGAAATAAAAAATAATTGAAAAATAAGTATAATTTTTTTCATAATTTGATTTTAAAAAAAGCTATTTATTACAACGAATAAACAGCTTTCTTATTATCTAATTTTAAAACATGTTTCTCTTAACAGATTCTAAGGAATCTATCAATAGCGCTTACGGAACCATTCATCCCTCTACGGTACAATCTGTCACATCTTCTGTCTGATGGCCCTTGTTTCCCTCCTTTAACTTCTGTTGTTTTTTTTAAATCTAATTTTGTCATAATCATTTAATTTCACCTACTCTATTCATATAAGCTTTTCGGCTACCGCTTTTAGTACGCCTTTTTAAAAGCTTTATTATTATTTTATCAGAAAAAATAAGTTCTAAAAAAGCTATTTATCACAACGAATAAATAGCTTTCTTATTATCTAATTTTAGAATAAGATATGTTTCTCTTAACAGATTCTAAGGAAAGTATCCCAAGCTCTATCAGAACCATTTATACCTCTACGTGCTAATCTGTCACATCTTCTGTCTGATGGCCCTTGTTTTCCTCCTTTAACTTCTGTTGTTTTTTTTAAATCTAATTTTGTCATAATCATTTAATTATTTAATTTCACCTACTCTATTCATATAAGCTTTTCGGCTACCGCTTTTTAGAACACAATGTTTATAAATCAGTTTCAATTTATACAGAAACTTAATCTACTAGCATAGCTTTCTATATCTATGATGCAGATTAAAATAATAATAACAAGTTTTTTTTTATTTTTCTCATAATTATAAAAAACCTAGAATGACATGTATCTATTTTTAGTATCATTGCAGTTCTTATATGACAGAAATTAATCTCAAAAAAATAATTGGTAGTGCTATTAATGGAAATGAACTTCTATTTAATAGGTTTTTTGAAGATACTTTCAAAAAACTACTACCCAAACTAACTGCCCTTACTAACTCTAATGATGATGCACAAGAAATTTTTGTAACATCTATGCATAAATTTTGGGAACGTTTTGTTATTAAACAAGAAAAGTTACCTCATAATAGTACAGGCTATATTTATATGATGTGTAGAAATGCATGGATACATAAAAAAAGACAACCATGGAGTAAGGTGCTTTTAGATAACAACAACACATACATCCTTACTAAATCTAATGATGATAATTTAGATACAGCACAAAATAAAGAAGACATAGAAAACAGTAATTTACTAAAACACAAAGCTTTATCTATTGCTATTAATAAATTATGCGATAAATGCAAAAAACTTATTGAAACAGAGTTAGATAAGAATATAAAATTAAAAGATTTACAGCAAGAAATGGGCTATGCCAATTACCAGGCTTTAGTACAGGCGAAATATAATTGTAAAAAAAAACTAGTCAAAAAAGTTTTTGAGGCTTTAACTAATTTGAAAAAAAATAATTCTTAAAATCATGATTCAAGAAAAAGACATCGACTTAATTACGCGTTTTTTTGACTTAGCTCTTTCTGATGACGAATTAAAAGAGCTAGAACAAAGGTTATTGAATGATGTAGAGTTTCGTGAAAAATTAGAGACCTACAAAGAAGCTAATCATATAGTAAATGAACGTTATCTGGATGATGATAAACAAGCTAAAACAGATAAATGGAAAGCAATTTTAAAGACTGATAAAACGATAAAATCTACCAAAAAAACCGATTGGAAATGGATAGGAGCTATTGCTGCAGGATTTGCACTCTTATTTTCATTTTGGGTATTTAACAATACATTACAAGAACCAGATTTAAATAAACTCTTAGCCAATGCTTGGGATAAAAAAATTGGTCTGGACCAAAATATTACTCGTAGTGCTAGCAAAGACTCTATAAAGGACAAAATTACAATAGCTTTTAAAACCTATAACAAAAAAGATTATCAATCTACTATTCATCAATTAAGTAATTACAAAACAGCTACTTTGTATTATGAAGATGTTTTATTGCTTAGAGGACTTTCTTACTACAAAAAAAATAAAATAGATATTGCATTAAAAACATTAGATACACTTTCTAATTATCATACAGGTAAAAAGTCTAAGGTTGCTAATTGGTATCAAGGGCTTATTTATCTTGAACAAGGAAACATTAAAGCAGCCAGCAAGTTTTTAAAACTACCTAACAACAACATAAAAGAATTACAACTATTAGAACACTAGTTATACAACACAACTAGCAAATACAACATACTCCCCCTTTAATATTTTAAATAATGTATAAAAACAAAATTATTTGGGGAGTATTGATTATTCTCATTTTTACTTCAAAAATATTTTCTCAAATAAAAAATGATACTTTAATAGCTTCTAAGTATTACAACAAAGCAGATTCATTACAAAAAACAAAAAACTACAACAAGGCCAATATTTTTTATAAAAAAGCATTACCCATTTATAAAAAAAACAGCGCATGGAAAAGAACTGTTGATTGTTATAACCGATTATCTCAAATTAACAGGTATAATAGAAAATTAGAGTCCTCTTTATCGTATGCAAAAACAGCCTTAGAACTTACGTCCCTATACCTACCTAAAGAAAGTGAACAAGCGGCAGATACTTACCACAACATAGGGTTCTATTATTACGGAATATTAGATTTAGATAAAACTATTTATTATTTAAACAAAAGTCTAGTTATTAGACAAAAAATATTTCCTAAAAACCATCCTAAGTTAGCATTATCCTACAACAGTATTGGCGCTACATATAATAAAAAAGGAAAATTTGAATTAGCTATTTCCTATTTTAAAAAAGCTTTAAAAATTAATATTCTTCACAAAAAAAACAAAGAGATATCTAGTAACTACAATAATATTGGAACCATATATACACAAACAAGAAAATTAAATTTAGCTTTAAAATATTTTAAAAAAAGTTTAGAAATAAAGAAAAAAAACAAAGGTAATATTTTACATATAGGTACTAATATGAACAATATTGCTATAACATTAATTGAATTACAAAGGTTTGACGAAGGGCTTGACTACTTATTTAAAGCCATTCCAATTTTAAATAATAAAAAAGGAGAAAGATTTCTAACATCTACCTACCAATTTATAGCCATCGTTTATCGTAGTAAAGGAGAAGACAATAAAGCATTACAATATTTTAATAAGAGTTTAAATATTAGTCTTAATTACTACAAAGAAAACCACCCTATAACAAGCGACATAATTAGTGGTATTGCTAGTATTTACACTAATAAAGCAGATTTTGAAAATGGCATAATTTTTGAAAAAAGAGCATTAAATAATTATATAAACGTTTACGGAGAAAAACACCCCAAGGTTTCTAATAGTTACCAAATTATTGGGTATAACTTATCTTCTAAAAAAGAATATGCAGAAGCATTAAAGTATCTTAAAATTGCTTTAAAAATTAACAAAGATATATTTGGAAACAACAACCCTATTACAGCAAATTCATATAAACTACTTGCCAACTTTTATAATAAAAAAGAAGATTATAATAGTGCTTTAAAATACTATAAAAAAGGTCTAGAAATAATACAAAACAACTATGGAGTTAACCACATTCTTACCTCTAATTTTTATTTTAGAATAGGAATTATTCATCAAAACATAAAAGAATACCAATTAGCTTTAAACTTTTTTAATAAAGCTTTAAAGGCGAATTCTAAGAAGATTAACGATACTTATTATGATTATCAATTGGCATTAAATATAGTACACAAAAAAGCTCAAACGCTAAATTTATACTATTTACAAACTAAAGAAAACAACAATTTAAACCAAAGTATACAATTATATTACCAGGCAGATATTATCATAGACTACATCCGTCAATCTTTTAATAATCATCAAGATAAATTGTTGCTATCAAAACAAGCAAAAGCAATTTATGCAGATGCTATTGCATCACATTTATTGAAATATAAAAACACAAAAGAAAACAAGTATTTAGAAGATGCCTGGTATTTTTCAGAAAAGAGTAAATCAAACACTTTAAAAGATTTATTAAATGATGCATCTTCTAAAAAATTTTCGGGGATACCAGATACTCTTTTAGAAGTTGAAAAAAACATAAGATCTAATCGTGCCTATTATCAATCACAAATAGTTTCTGAACGATCTAAAAACAGTACAGATTCAGAAATAATTAAACATTTTGAAGATGAATTATTTGCTATAAATCAAAAAAACGATTCTCTAATTAAAATACTTGAAAAAGAGTATCCTAAATATTATCAACTAAGCCATAAAAACAAAAAATTATCTATTACTGATATTCAGAAAAAAATAAATAAAAATACTACAATCCTAGAATTTTTTACAACTGAAGATAGAACATACGCTTTTACAATTTCAAAAAAGAATATTTCAATAAAAGAATTTAAAGTGTCTGAGTTGTCTAAAAAAATAGATTATTTTAGAAATACTATTACTTCAGAAAATATAGAAGATTATAAAAAAACAGCTAGCAGTTTGTATAAAGAACTTATAAAACCAATAAAAGATAAACTAATTGGAGATAATTTAATTATTATACCAGATGGATCTTTATGGTACCTAAATTTCGATTTATTACTAACTAAAGAAGCTAAGAAAGAAAATACTAGAAATTTATTTTATTTACTAAAAAAATACACAATATCGTATGCTAACACAATAGACCTATTATTTAATCCTATAAATAATAAGAAACAATCTAAAATAAGAAAAGAATGTCTCGCTTTTTCGTTTTCAAATGAAACGAATATTAAACAAATAACAACTCTAAAAGAGGATCTACCAGGAACCAGAAAAGAACTAAAAGCGATCTCTAAAATTATAGATGGTCAATATTTTTATGATTCGGAAGCTGCGGAAGCAAATTTTAAAAAAAATGCTGATAAATACAATATACTACACTTAGCATTACATGGGGAAGTAGATGATGAGCATCCACAAGAATCTAGATTATACTTTACAGAAAGTAAAGATTCTATAGAGGATAATATTTTATACAATCATGAACTTTTTGCGTTAAACATTCCTGCAGATCTTGTAGTATTAAGTGCTTGTGATACAGGAATAGGTAAAATTGCTAATGGAGAAGGCTTAATGAGCTTAGGAAATGCTTTTCAATACGCAGGAGCTAAAAGTCTGTTATTAAGTAGATGGAAAGTTTCTGATAAAACTACACCCGAATTAATGAAATTTTTTTATTCTAACCTAAAAAAAGGAATGACTAAACCTAAAGCTCTACAACAAGCAAAATTAAATTATCTAAAAACGACTGAGGCATTTTACACAAACCCTTTTTATTGGGGCAGTTTTTATATTATAGGAAATACTGATGCTATTCCTTTTAATAATGATATAAATAATAGATATTACTGGATTATTGGAATTTTATTTTGTCTTTTTTCAATCTATTATTTTAATAAAAATAAAAGACACAAATTAAAATAAAATCCATTTAGAAACTTTACTTTTTTTATCTATTTTTTAACGCATCAAACGAATAGATAATAATTATCCCTAAAAGCTATTAAAATCTTATTCTATTTTTAAAAAGCGCATAAAAAAACACGAAGTATAGAAATAGAACTTCTATAATTCGTGTTTAATATTTATTCAATCTTTTTATTATAGTGCTAACGCTTGTTTTAAATCGGCTATAATATCTTCTGCATGTTCTAAGCCTACAGAAACACGTACCAAACCATTTGTAATACCAACTTCTAATCTATCTTCTTCAGATAAACGTCCGTGAGTAGTAGAAGATGGATGTGTTACAATAGTTCTTGTATCTCCTAAATTAGCAGATAATGAACACATTTTTATTTTGTCTAAAAAATTTCTTCCGGCCTCAATACCTCCTTTAATCTCGAAAGCAACAATACTTCCTCCTAATTTCATCTGATTCTTAGCAACTTCATATTGTGGATGAGACTTTAAAAATGGATATTTTACAAACTCAACATTTTCATTTCCTTCTAAAAACTCAGCAACTTTTAAAGCATTTTCACAATGCTTGTCTACTCTTATAGACAACGTTTCTAAACTTTTAGACAATACCCAAGCGTTAAACGGTGACATTGCCGGACCAGTATTTCTTGCAAAAAGGTAAATTTCTCGCATTAAATCTGCTCTACCAACCGTTACCCCTCCTAAAACTCTTCCTTGTCCGTCTATTAATTTTGTTGCAGAATGAATTACCAAATCTGCTCCGAATTTTATAGGTTGTTGTATATATGGTGTTGCAAAGCAATTATCAACAATAAAAATAAGGTTGTGCTTTTTTGCAATTTTACCAATCAAATCTAAATCTAAAATATCTACAGCTGGGTTTGTTGGCGTTTCTATATAAAGAATCTTTGTATTTTCTTTAATTAAGCTTTCTATTAAATCTACTTCATCAACCTTAAAATAAGAAGTTTCTATATTCCATTTTGGTAAAAATTTGGTAAACATACTGTGTGTAGACCCAAAAACAGAACGACAAGAAACTACATGATCTCCAGCATTTAACAAAGCTGCAAATGATGAAAATATAGCAGACATTCCTGTTGCAAAAGCATAACCTGCCTCTGCACCTTCCATAACCACAATTTTATCTACAAATTCTGTGGTGTTTGGGTTTGTAAAACGACTGTATAAATTACGTTCTTTTTCTTCTGCGAAGGATGCTCGCATATCTTCTGCATCGTCAAAAACAAAACTAGAGGTTAAATATAAAGGTGTAGAATGTTCAGAAAACTGACTTCTTTCTGTTTGATTTCTTATTGCTTGTGTTTCGAAATGTTTGCTCATTGTTTTTATTAGATTGTTAGACCGATATCGCTTTTTAGAATCAAGAATCAAGACAAAATGATAATTCTTATTTTTATGTCTTGATTCTTGTCTCTTTTTGATCTCTTGTTTCTTTTTTATTTAATCGTGATTGACTGAAATACTGTCAACTGAAAACTGCCTACTATTTAGTTATTATGTTTTGCTAATCTTAAAATGTCTCCAAAAACACCTCTTGCAGTTACACTTGCTCCCGCTCCTGCTCCTTGAATTACAATTGGTTGTTCTCCGTAAGATTCTGTGTAAATTTCAAAAATTGCATCAGAACCTTTTAAAGAACCTAAAGGAGTACTTTTATCCGTAGAAACTAATTTCACTTCTAATTTCCCTTTATTTTGAGATAAATCTCCACTTAATTCACCAATATAACGTAAAACATGATTTGGTTCTTGGTTTTCTTTTATTTTTTGATATTCGTCATTCAGTAATTCTAATTTCCCTAAGAAATCGGTTGCAGAACCTTCTCTTAAATTCTCTGGAATTAAATTTTTAATTTCAACCTCATCAAATTCATTTTCTAATTCTAATTCTCTTGCTAAAATTAATAATTTTCTAGCAACATCATTTCCTCCTAAATCTTCACGAGGATCTGGCTCTGTAAATCCTTTATCAATTGCTTCTTGCAACGTTTTAGAAAAAGGAACATTTTCCGCAGAAAAAGTATTGAATAAATAACTCAAACTTCCAGAAAACACCCCTCTAATTTTGGTGATATTCTCTCCTGATTCATGTAATAAACGAATCGTATCAATTAATGGTAAACCTGCACCAACATTCGTTTCGTACAGATATTGTTTTTTATATTCTTTTAACTTCGCTCTTACTTCTTTGTAAAAATCGAACGATAATGTATTGGCTATTTTATTACAAGAAACTAAATCGAAACCAGCTTCTATAAACGGAATGTAATTACTTACAAAATTGACACTTGCGGTATTATCTACCGCAATTAAATTCTCAAAATGGTTTGCATTTGCAAATGCGATAATATCATTAACAGTTACATTTTCTTCTCCATTTTCTAATAAATTTTGTTTCCAATCTTTAGAAACTCCATTTTTATTCAACAACACTTTTTTAGAGTTTGCTACTGCAAAAACATTTAACTGAATTTTTCTTCGCTCTAAAACAGATTGTGTATTTTCTATAATTTGATCAATTAAAGTTCCACCAACCAAACCTTTACCAAAAACGGCAATGTTTATTTTTTTAGTAACTCCAAAAACTTGACCATGAATTACATTTACGGCTTTGTGTAATTCGGTTTTTTTAACCACCAAACTCACGTTTTTACCCGTAACCGTGTTATTGAATAAAAGTGGTACTATTTGGTTTTTGATTAATGCATTATAAGGATGATGAAATTCGCTTAAATCTTGACCGATAATAGAAATTACCGCTACATTATTTACAATAGAAATCTGATGTACATCTTGTGAATAAAAATCATTTTCGAATTCTTTTTCTAACGATGCAACCGCTTCAACTGCTCTATCTGCATCAATAATAAAACCGATTCCTCTTTCTGATGAACCTTGTGCAATGATACTTACACTAATGTTACGATCACTTAAAACCTTAAAAATACGTGCATCAACACCAACTTTACCCAATAAACCCCTACCTTCAAAATTTAGTAAAGCAACATTATCTATGGTAGCAATTGATTTTATTCCTTTTGCTGATGAAGATTCTGATGTAATTAAAGTTCCTTTATCTTCTTTATGAAATGTATTTAAAATTCTAAGATTGATATTTTTCTCTAATAACGGAATAATGGTTTTTGCATGTAAAATAGTTGCTCCAAAATTGGCCATTTCATTCGCTTCTGAGAACGATAATTGTTCAATCTTTTTAGCATCTGCAACCAAATCTGGATTTGCTGTAAAAATTCCGCTTACATGTGTATAATTCTGTAATTCGTCTGCATCTAAATAATTTGCTAACAAAGCCGCAGTATAATTACTTCCGTTTCTACCTAAAGTAGTAGTTTCTCCTTTTTTATTAGCTGCAATAAAACCAGAAACAACATTTATAGTATCGTTATTTTCTTTAAAATATGTAATTACATTTTCTTTAGAAACCGCAGGAATAGGTTGTGCATTCCCAAAGTTTTCATCTGTAATTATTAATGATCTAGAATCTACTGCATTTGAAGATATTTGCTGTTTTTCTAACAAACTTGCCACCATTTTTACAGATAGTAATTCGCCTTGTGCTAAAACCTCATCTTTAATTTTATGACTATAATCTCCCAATAAAGAAACACCTTCAAAAATGGTTTCTAATTTAGAAAATTCTTGAGAAAAGTCTACAGAACTATTTGGTTCTAATTGATATGCTTTAAACTTTTCAAACTTGGTTTTATACTCCTTCTTTGATGCTGCCTTATCTAAAATAGCTTCTAGTTCGTTTGTAGAATTCCCTCTTGCAGAGGCTACAACAGTTACTTTTATTCCGGCTTTATATTTACTTGCAATAATTTCTATTGCATTTTCTAATCCTTCACCATTGGCTAAAGATTTTCCTCCAAATTTTAAAACTTTCATCTTCTTTTCTCTATAATCTTTATTAAAAATAGGCTCAATAATTTTTTGTAACTGGTCATACTCCATCAAAAAAGCATCATGACCATGCACAGAATTTATTTCATTATAGGTAACATTATCTTTTGTTAATGCTAACTTTTTATGAGTTTCTCTGTTTTCTTCCGCAGTAAAAAACAAATCTGAATCCACACCTATAATATGAATATTGGCATTAATTTTATCTAAAATCTCAATAGCTCTTTTTCCTCCAACAGTAACATCAATCGTTTTTAATAATTGATTCATTAACTTATAAGAAGATAATTGATATCGTTCTTGCAATGATTTTCCGTGATGCAACAACCAACTTTCTACATCAAAAATATCTGAATCTTCTTTTTTAGATCGATGAAAACGTTCTTTAAAACTTTCTGGCGTTCTGTAACACAACATAGCGTGCATTCTTGCATCGTGCACAGGATTGCTAGAATTTACCAAAAATTGTTCTTGAATTTGACAATTGGCAATTAACCAATCTGTAGATTTCCAATCGGTTGCAATTGGTAGAAAATGTTGTGTAAAATTGTTATTTAACACCATCATTTCCCATGCAATTCCACCTCCTAAAGAACCTGCAATTAATGCAAATAAAGTCTCAATTTTTAATATTGATAAACCTTGAAGAAAGATTCTTGCAACATCTCTTGCTATAAAATCTTTATAGTTATCAATTAAAATTCCATCGAAACCATTACCAGGAATATTAAAGGATAAAATGGTATAGGTTTTAGTATTAATCGCCTTTTCATCTCCAACAATATCTTGCCACCAGCCTTCTTTACCTGCAACATAAGAGTTACCGGTAAGTGCATGGTTTACCAAAATGATAGGAGCTGTCCCTAAATCTTGACCAAAAACTTGGTAACTCAAATTCATTTCTGAAATTAAGACACCTGATTCTGTAGTAAAATCTTTTATTTTGATATGTTGTAATGGATGTTCCAAGTTATTTACTGAATTTTAAATTATTCTCTATTTAAGCGCAGTCGAAAAATAATAATAGTTCTCGACTGCGCTTGAACAGACACACTCATTATATTTTTGAAAAAGCGGCTGTTAAATCTGCTTTTAAATCTTCTAAATCTTCAATACCAACAGACAATCTAATTAAATCTTGACTTACACCTGCGCTTGCTTGTGCTGCTTCACCTAATTGTTGATGCGTTGTACTTGCTGGGTGAATTATTAATGATTTTGTATCACCAATATTTGCTAATAAAGAGAATAATTTTGTAGTATCTGCAATTGTTTTTGCTGCTTCAAAACCACCTTTTACTCCAAAAGTTACCAAACCACTTTGTCCTTTTGGCAAATACTTATCTGCTAACGTTTTGTATTTATTACTTTCTAAACCAGGATAGTTTACCCAAGTAACCTCTTCTTGCGCTTCTAACCAAGTTGCCAAAGCCAATGCATTTTCTGAATGTTGCTTAATTCTAACTGGTAAAGTCTCTAAACCTTGAATAATATTAAATGCATTTGTAGGACTTAAAGCTGCACCGAAATCACGTAAACCTTCTAAAATTAATTTAAAAGTAAAGGCTGCTGCACCTAGAGCTTCATGATATTTTAAACCATGATACCCTGCAGAAGGCTCTGTAAATTCAGGGAATTTTCCGTTTGCCCAGTTAAAAGTTCCTGCATCTATAATTGCACCTCCTAAAGAAGTTCCTTGTCCGCCAATATATTTTGTTAACGAATGAATTACAAGATTTGCTCCATGTTTAATAGGATTTAATAATGCCGGTGTTGCTACTGTATTATCAACTATAAAAGGAACTTCTGCTGCTTTTGCATGTTCAGCAATTGCCTCTAAATCTAACACATCTAATTTCGGGTTTCCTAAAGATTCTACAAAAAATGCTCTTGTGTTCTCTTGAACTGCAGCCGCAAAGTTATCTGGATTATCAGCATCTACAAACGTAGTTGTAATACCTAATCTTGGTAAAGTTACACTTAATAAATTGTAGGTTCCACCGTATAAGCTACTTGAAGCTACAATATGATCTCCTGCTTTTAAAAGCGTTAATAAACCCGTTGCAATTGCTCCTGTACCAGAGGCAAAAACTACGGCTCCAATTCCGCCTTCTACAGCCGCTAAACGATCTTGTAAAATTTGGTTGGTTGGGTTATTTAAACGGGTATAAATAAAACCTAATTCTTTTAATGAAAAAAGATTTGCAGCATGTTCTGAATTGTTAAAAACGTATGATGATGTTTGGTAAATAGGAACCGCTCTTGTCCCTCCATTTTTTGTTACATCATGCCCTGCATGTAGTGCGTTTGTTGCTAATTTGTGCGTACTCATTTTTCTATTTTTTTTGAGTTAATTTAGGTTCCTGTTTTCACAGGAATGACATTTTCAAAAGACACAAAATATAAAAATATTTTGAACCAATTTGAGATTAAACCAAAAGTCGAATGCATCAAAAATTTGATGTACTTACTAGAAAAATGTTATTAAGAATTTTACAAATACACGGAAGTGTACTTGTTTATGGGTTATCTATCCAATTTCTGATAAATGAATCTGAAATTAAGTAGAATTTAGCACCTTCTTTTCCTCACGAAAAGGGTTGCTAAGGTTTCAACGGGTCTTTCCCTCCACCTTTCTTGATAACATTTCGATAAGTTATTGAACTTTCTGAATGCAAATATATGTTTAGAAAAATTTAATAACCAAGAAAAAACCAATTTATTTTTTAGAAATATAAATATCACATTAAAACCCCTTGTTTAATAAGTATCAAACAAATAACAAACAATGAAGTTTGTTTTATTGATGATACCATAATGAAATATTATGCTTAAAAATTATGTTATTAGAATTTAAGCTGTAACTTTGCAAAGAATTTTAGAGGAAAAATTTGAACTGATTGCAACCTCTGACGCTGATATTTATATCTGCTGAAACAAAAAATGCTAAAGCAGTAATATTCTACTACTTTTAGCGACTCATGCAATCTCTTTTTATTTTTCTTGATTTCCAATAGGAAGAACACGTTTAAAAAAAATCAATTTTTAATATTAAAAAAGATTTATTATGTCATATTTATTTACCTCAGAAAGTGTTTCTGAAGGACACCCAGACAAAATTGCCGATCAAATTTCTGATGCTTTAATCGATAACTTTTTAGCATTCGACAAATCTAGTAAAGTTGCTTGCGAGACCATGGTTACAACAGGTCAAGTATTTTTAGCAGGAGAAGTAAAATCTAAAACGTATTTAGATGTACAGAAAATTGCTAGAGATGTAATTAACAAAATTGGTTATACTAAAGGAGCTTATATGTTTGATGGAAACTCTTGTGGAGTTTTATCTGCAATCCACGAACAATCTCCAGATATTAACCAAGGTGTTGATAGAGCAAACCCAGAAGAACAAGGAGCAGGAGACCAAGGAATGATGTTTGGTTATGCTACTGATGAAACTGAAAACTACATGCCTTTGGCGTTAGAACTTTCTCATAGATTATTAATTGAATTAGCTGCTTTACGTAGAGAAAATAAAGATATTCCTTATTTACGTCCAGATGCTAAATCTCAAGTTACTATTGAGTATTCTGATGATAATGTACCGCAGAGAATTGATGCTATTGTAATTTCTACACAACATGATGATTTTGACAAGTCTGATGATGTGATGTTAGCAAAAATTAAAAAAGATATTGTTGAAATTTTAATTCCTAGAGTGGTTGCAAAATTACCTGCGCATCTTCAGAAATTATTTACAGACAATATTACCTATCACATTAACCCAACAGGTGTTTTTGTAATTGGTGGACCTCACGGTGATACTGGTTTAACTGGTAGAAAAATTATTGTTGACACGTACGGAGGAAAAGGAGCTCATGGTGGTGGTGCTTTCTCTGGAAAAGATCCTTCTAAAGTTGATAGATCTGGAGCATATGCTACAAGACATATTGCTAAAAATTTAGTTGCTGCCGGACTTTGTAAAGAAGTTTTGGTACAAGTTTCTTATGCAATTGGTGTTGCAAAACCAACAAGTATAAATGTTGAAACGTATGGCACAGCTACTGTTGATTTAACTGATGGAGAAATCAGTAAAAAAGTAGAGTCTCTTTTTGATATGCGTCCTTATTTTATAGAAAAACGTTTAAAATTAAGAAGCCCTATTTATTCTGAAACTGCTGCTTATGGTCACATGGGTAGAACTCCAGAAGTTAAGACCGTTACATTTACAAACCCAATGGGAGAAACTACTTCTGAAGAAGTTGAAACTTTTACTTGGGAAAAATTAGATTACGTAGACACTATTAAAGAAGCTTTTAAGTTGTAAAAACTTCTATATTATAATTAAAAATGCCTTTAGAATTTATTTTCTAAAGGCTTTTTTTATGTTTAACTAGTTAGAAGTGAAAGCCTACTTTAATCAACTATAATAAAACTAATAATTTTAAAAAAGAAAAACCGTTTTGTAAAAATTACTAAACGGTTTTTAATAGCTATAAATAAAACCTTCACTTAGATACCTAATGCTTGTCCACCTCCAATTTGAATAGTTTCTGCTGTAATAAAAGCAGCTTCTTTACTTGCTAAAAAAGCAACAACACCAGCAACATCTTCTGGTTGACCTAATCTTCCTAACATAATATTATTTGCCCAAGAAGCAAAAACTTCTGGCTTAGTAGATTTTATTTGAGCATGGAAAGGAGTATCAATTGTACCCGGAGATACTGCATTTACTCTAATTCCGTATTCTGCTAAATCTTTTGCTAATGCTCTAGTAATTGCATGAACTCCTGCTTTAGATGTACCGTAGATACCAGCTCCTGGTCCACCTGCATTCCAAGCAGCGTTAGAAGTATAGTTAATAATTGAAGCATTTTCACTTTTCTTTAAAAAAGGAATTGCTGCTCTAGATGCAAAAAATGCAGAATCAAGGTTTAAAGCCATTACAAATCTGTAAAATTCTGTTGTCATTTCTTCAAATCTAGATCTTCCACCTAAACCACCTGCATTGTTTACAAGTACATCTATCTTACCATACTTTTCACCAATTTTGGTGATGTTTGCTGTTACCTCATCTTCTTTAGTAACATCAAAACCGTAATACTCTGCAGTAATACCTTCTGTCGTTAATTCTTTAAGTCTTTCTGCACCAGCTTTATCATCGATACCGTTTAAAATTACAGTGTACCCATCTTTCCCTAATCTTTTTGCAACTGCAAAACCAATTCCACCTGTAGCTCCTGTAATTATGGCTACTTTTTCTTCTAATTTACTCATTTTATATAGTTTTAATATAATTCGTTATTATTATTCTTAATTTTTTGATTTTAATGGCTCTATTTTGGGTATTAATACCCAAACAGCTGTTAATGCAATTATAGCTAATGTTCCACCTATTAAAAATGCAGGTGTATAATTACCTCCAGTAGTTACAAATGTTACTAAAAGAGTAAGTCCAGCTGCACCAAGTTTAGCAGCCATACCCGCAAATCCTGAAAGTGTACCAACAATTTTCCCACTATAAAGATCACTAGGAATCGTTTGTATATTTCCGATTGCTACTTGAAATCCGAAAAGTAAAACGGCCATAATAATTACTGCATTAAATGCAGATCCAGGTGCTTTTAATAAGAAGAAGCAAGGAATCATAATTAAACAACCTAAAGTTATAGTCATTTTTCTCGTCTTATCTACAGACCATCCTGCTGTAAGTCTATTTTTGGCAAGTAATCCTCCAAATATTGCTCCAACCATAGCTCCAACATAAGGTACCCAAGCAGAAAATGCAATTTCTTTAATGTTTAGACCAAAAACTTCTGACAGATAAATTGGAATCCAAACAATAAAAAGCCACCAGATAGGATCAATTGCAGCAGATGCAATTATTACTCCCCAACTCTCTTTACGTTTTAATAGTTCTCCTGTGGTAGGAGTATATCCTTCATCATAATTTCCATCTCCATCAATATCTTGATTTTCTTGTCCAGATAGAATATACTTTCTTTCATCTTCTGACAACCAAGGGTGAGATTTTGGGTCTGACTTTACAATAAACAACCAAGGCAACAACCATAAAAAACCAAGTACTGCAACAACAATAAATATCGCTTTCCAATCATAATAAGCAGATAATAAACCAATAACTGGATAAGCTACAATACCTCCAATAGCTGCCCCTGAATTAAAGATTCCCTGAGCTAATGCTCGCTCTTTAGTTGGAAACCATTCTGCATTCGCTTTTGCTGCACCGGGCCAATTTCCGGCTTCTGCAATTCCTAGTATAGACCTAAAGATTGAGAAACTTAACATTCCTTGTGCAAAAGCATGTAAAGCAGTAGCAATAGACCAAACTCCAATAGAAAGGGCAAAACCTATTCTAGTTCCCATCCAGTCAAAAATCTTACCAAAAAGGGCTTGCCCTCCTGCATATGATAGTATAAAGACAGTAGATATTGTACCGTATATAGCCTTGTGGCCATCTTTATCCATCTCTGGAAATAAATCATTTGCAATATCAGGCCAAAGAGCACCAAAAGCTTGCCTATCAATATAATTTATAACTGCTGCCAAAGCAACAAGACCTACAACCCACCAGCGTAATCCTTTTATTTTCATGTTTAATTATTTTAAGATTAATACCTCTTTACATCTGGTTTACCAAATTGGTAAACCAAAATTAACGCTTTTATACTAAAATCCTACTATTTAATCATTTATCTTTAAATAAATATTTAAACAGCTAGTTTACAAACCCTTAATAATAAATGAATCTAATCTATATTATAGCAATAACTGTAAAGTTCTTTAAAATGTTCCTTCATTTTTTGTTTTGCTAATTGCGGATTTTTCTCTTTAATAGCATCAAAAATAGCTTGATGATCACTGATACCTCTTTGTGCTAAACCTGCATCACATACATGATGTTTCTTAAAATTAGTAATAATCTCTGGAGTAATAATTAGCATAAATGTATTCATTGTACTATTACCACTTGCTTTTGCAATTGCTAAATGAAATAACAAATCTTCTTGTACAGCTTCTTCACCTTCTAATACTTTATTCTTATACGCTAAAAGTGCTTCACTTAAATTTAGTAAATCATCATCAGTTCTTCTTAACGCTGCTAATCTTGCCGTTTTTAATTCTAATAATATTCTAGTTTCAACAAGAGATTTAAAATCTGGCTCGTCTAATCTTATTATATCTTCAATCATTCCATTTAAAGCAGTAACACCAATATCGGCTACAAAAGTTCCGCTTTGTGGTCTAGACTTTAATAATCCATAAAATTCTAAACGATGTATTGCCTCTCTTACGTTACTTCTACTTACTTTAAATTTTTCTGAAAGCATTCTCTCAGAGGGTAACTTATCTCCAGGCTCTAAATTTTTGTAATTAATCAAATCCTTAATACCTATAATTATTAGGTTTTGAACTTTTTGATTTTCATTTTTAGTAAGCACTTCTAATTTCATATTCTCGATTTTAACTCAAAACTGGTTAACCAGCTTGATAGTATAAATATATAAAAACTAATTGTTTTACCAAATTAAAATATTACACTTCTAATTGGTATTCGTTAACTTTTATACGAATTAAGTTTCTATCGTTGAATTATTAAAATAGACATAAATTTAGTGCCATTAAAAATTTACACACATTATTAAAAAACATCAATAATGTGTGCAACTTTTTAATTATTCTGGTTTTACAGCTGCATTATCTAAATAAGAATCTTTTGTGTTTCCATCATGATCAAATAAGATAGAAATATCTGTATTTGCTCCGGTTTCAAAACTTACTGTAATCGTATTAAAATTTCCTTTTCCATCATTTGTAGTGCCAGATTCTTGACTTAAAAGTGTTGCTGATGCAAATTCACTAAAGTTAGACAACTGACCATCAATTACACTTGCTCTAATTGCATCTCCATCTGCTTGTAAAGCATAACGAACTGTTAAAGCATATTTAGTGTTTGGCGAAACAGAAAATGCTTGATATGTAACTCTGTTATCTCCATTTCCTGAAGGGTATTTTACTCCTCTTGTATCACTTTCTCCATCACTAGTTGTTTTATGGATTGCTGCTCCACTTAATCTCCAACAATCTCTACTATCTCCAGTACCACAAACCTCTGCAATATCTTCAAAATCTGCTCCAGAAATTTCTGGTGTAATTGCAACAACTACTAATGGTTTAATAACTGTAATTTCTTGAGAAGACGTACTCATAACTTCTAAACCATCTTTTGCCGTTAAAGTAACTGTATAAGTACCTTCTCCTGCAAATGTATGCGCTGGTTCTATTTCTGTTGATGTATCACCGTCTCCAAAAGCCCAAGAATAAGTTGTTGAACTTTGTGACTGATTAGAAAAGGTATAGTCTTTCCATTCTTCATCTGGTCCTACTCCTTGTGTAAAAGAAAAACTAGATTGTGGTGCTGTTAAATCTGCTATTGAACCTGTTTCTGGTAAAGTATTGTCTTCACAAGAGAACATTATTCCTAAAGAAATTAGTAATGCTAATATTCCTAGTTTAGAAATATTGTTTTCTATATTTTTTATTATTTGTTTCATAATACTTATCTATTAATTAGATTAATAACCTGGGTTTTGCTTTAATAAACTCTCTCCGTTTACTTCTGGACTTAAACCTATTTCTATCTGAGGAATTGGTAATAAAAGATCGTTAGAACTAAAGCTTCCACCTGTAGCTGATGCAAAATCACTTAAAACAGTTTGTGCTGCTCCCATTCTTACTAAATCGAAAAATCTATGGTTTTCAAAAGCCAATTCAACTCTTCTTTCATCTAATAATTCTTGTTTACTAATACTACCAGTACCATCTGTTGCTATTAAATCTGAACCCGTAAAACCAGCTCTACTTCTTATTTGATTAAATGATGTAATTGCTGTTGTACTAGTTGTAGATGCACTGTTTGCTAAAATAGCTTCTACATGCATTAATAAAACATCTGCATATCTTAAAACAATCCAATCATTACCTGCAGATGTAGGATCTGGAGATGTAACAGGGATTTCTAAATCTACATCTCCATTAGGTAAATATTTTACTACCTGGTATTGTGTAGGTTGCTCTACATCTTGCCTATAAGATAATGCCGTTCTATTACCTCCTAAAGCATCTAAAATGGTTCTTGCATCTTCTGTTACATAATTTACACCACTTCCTCTACCTACAGAGTTTAACCATTCTGCAGAAAAATTTTGACTATCGTCATTTACTCCCGGTAAAAAACCAATAGCAAATATTGTTTCTTTGTTTCCTTCGTTATAAAAGATGTCTTTAAAGTTAGATTCTAAACCAAACCCTCTAGATGGATTCATAATTGACTCTAATAATACTTGTGCTTCTCCATATCTACCTAATGTTAAAAACACTTTTGCCAACAACCCTTCGGCACCTGCTTTAGACGCTCTGTCTTTATAAGTATCATCTAAATTAGAAATGGCAGTTTGTAAATCACTTACAATTAAATCATAAGTAATACTACTAGCTACTCTTGTAAAAGAGGTTGTTTTGTCTAAGGGTGCAATTACTTTATCTATTAATGGAACGTCTCCAAATAAACGCACTAAATTAAAATATGCGTAAGCTCTTACAAATTTTGCTTCTGCTTCAAACTGTGCACTTTTACTTCCTGCAGTTTCTAAATTGGCTAAAACTAAATTAGCTCTATAAATTACATTGTAATAACTTCTGTAATAATCTGCAACAATACCGTTGGTAGAAGCTATCGTATAAAACTCAAACTGAGCTGCTTCTCCTTCTTGACTTTTAGTTCTTGTATTATCACTACGCATTTCTGTTACATAGAATTCTACCTGAATTGCATGGTTTAAACCAGAATCTGTATCTTTTGAAGCATTAAAACCTTGTATACCATCATACATGTTTACAACAGCACTTTCTACTTCTGCTTCTGTTGTAAAAAAAGTTTCTGAACTAATACCTGTTGTTAAGTCTGGTGTTAAGAAAGTATCTTCACAAGAAGAAACAAACACCGCTATTACTAGTAAAATTAAAATTTTAATTTGTTTCATAATATTTTCTATTTTTAAATTCATTTTTCTTAAAATTCTAAATTTAATCCTAAAGTTACTGTACTGTATACTGGAGAACCTGCTCTTTGATACCCATAAGTAGTAGCAGAAGTATTGTCTACCGATTCTGGATTAAAACCTGTATAATCACTAGCTGTTAAATACATTAAGTTTTGACCAGAAAGGTAAACTCTTAATTTAGACATTTTAAGTTTCTCTAAAACTTGGTTATTAAACGTATAACCAACATTTACATTTCTTAATGCTAAGTAAGATGCATCTTGAATAATATCACTTGTAAATATTTTTTCTTTGATAAACTCTTGATTCGGAGTACTAGAAATAAAATCTTGACCACTGTTAAAGTGATTAAAAATATATTGATCTCCCATGTTTCTAATTTCTGCTCCATGACTTGCTTGAAACATAAAACTTAAATCTACAGCACCAATTTTAAATTCATTTGTTAAACTCCAAACAAAATCTGGATACGGATTTCCTAATATTGTTTTATCATCATCATCAATTAAACCATCACCGTTTAAATCTTTTACATACACATCTTGCGATTCTGCATTAATTGGATGAAAAGGGTTACTAAGAAATTCTCTTGGAATGTCTCTTTCTACAACCCATCCATAGAAAGATGATATTGGGTTTCCTTCTAAATTAATCCACTCAGAAGCTCTTTTAGAGTCAATATTCTGAATTTGCCCATTAGAATCTGCAAAATTATTTAGATTATTTTTATTTTTAGATCCAATAAAAGTAGTAGACCACTTAAAGTTTTCTTTTGTTATATTTCTTGTTCTAAGTTCTATTTCTATACCACTGTTTTCTACCTCACCTAAATTTACTAAGGCATTTGTAAAACCTGTTGTAGAAGATATTGGGTTGTACAATAATAATTGATCTGATGTTCTAGAGTAATAATCTACAGAACCAGAAACAATATTGTTAAACAAACCAAACTCTAAACCTGGGTTAATTTCTACTTGTCTTTCCCATTTTAAATCTGGGTTTGCAATATTAAGTGGGTTTACAACTAAAGCAGAGTTTCCGCCAGAAACACCCGTTGTAGTATTATCTAAAATAGCTAAATAAGGATAGTTATCTACAACACGATTTCCTGTTCTAAAATCATTATTACCTGTAACACCATAACTCATTCTTAATTTTAATCTATTTACAACTTTACTGTTTTTTAAGAAATCTTCTTTATGAATATTCCAACCACCAGATAAAGCTACAAAGTTTCCATATTTATTGTTAGGTCCAAAAACAGAACTACCATCTCTTCTATAACTTGCAGAAGCTAAATATTTATCATCATAAGCATAATTTACTCTTGTAAAGAATGATAACAATGTGTTTTCATAATCATATTGATTTCTATCTGTAATACTCTCTGCAGCATTAATGTATTGTTTAGAATCATCTGCAAAAATAGACCCTTGTACACTTTCGAACTCTAATTTAGTTTGCTCTGCAGTAACACCTAGAACGGCACCAATTGTATGGTTTCCCAAATCTTTACTGTATGATAAAATATTATCTACAACAATATGATATGATTTTTGCATTGTACTATCTAACCTAGATGCACTTGCACCATTTCTACTAGATAATACTCCTTGATATCTAGATGTTCTTGTTCTTGAATAATCTCCAGAAACTGACGTTCTTAAACTTAAATCTTCATTAATTTTATAGTTAGCATATAAACTTCCAAAAAGCTTTAATTTAAAATCTCTTCTATCTCTTTCTAATATTTTAGCGGCTGGGTTTGTATTAGATGTATTACTAATATCTGTACCACTACCTGTACTTGGTGTTCCTGCATCTAAATCATAATCATCAAACATACGTTGTTGCGCATAATCTCCAATTTTAGCATCTTTATATTTTCCGCTATCTCTAAATCTATTTACAAACTTAATATTGTCTGCTGTTAAGTAAACAGGTAACCAAGAGGGTTGTCTTAAAATATCGTGTGTAGAACCATCAAACCTTCTTCTTTCATTAAAAGAAGGATTAAAACGTGCTCCAATAGATAATTTCTTATTTACCTTATATTCTAATTTACCATTAAAACTATATTTTTTATAGTCATCAGTTAAAAGAACTCCTTCATCATGTAAATAATTAATCGCTGCACTAAACTTTAGTTTTTCATTACCACCACGTACACTAAATGCATGATTTGTAATTGCACCTCCATCAAATATAACATCTTGCCAATCTGTTTGGTCTCCTAATAATTGTTTATACTTTGTTTTATCTGTTAAACCATAAGTATAATTTAATTCATCTAATGCACTTTGAGCAACAGTACCATTGTAAGCACTACTTTTTCTAGCAGTCTTATACCCTGTAAAAGTACCATAAGAGTATTTTGTTTTTCCAGATTTACCACTTTTAGTCGTAATCATAATTACACCATTACCACCTCTAGAACCGTAAATTGCTCCAGATGCTGCATCTTTTAACACTTCAAAAGACTCAACATCATTCATATCCATAGATCCTAAAAAATCAGAATCTACCACAATACCATCTACAACTACTAATGGACCAGAGTTACCTGTAATAGAACCTGTTCCTCTAATTCTAATTGTTGGTGCAGAACCAGCCTCTCCTTCTGTTGCCTGAATATTAACACCAGAAACTTGCCCAACCAAAGCATCATCTACTCTTGCTACTGCAATTTGATCTAATTTTTCATTTTTAACTTTAGAAATAGCTCCTGTTAAGTGACTTTTTCTTTGCGTACCATAACCAACAACTACAATTTCGTCTAACACACTAGCGTCTTCTGTTAATGAAGCATTGATTACTTTTTGATTTGTGAAAGTAATTTTTTTTGATGTAAACCCTAAGTAAGAAAATTCTAATACTTGACCAGGTTTTACTTTTACTTGGTAATTACCATCAAAATCGGTACTTGTTCCTGTTGCTGTCCCAACAATAATAATGTTGGCACCTAAAATAGGTTCACCATCTGTCTTGGAGGTAACATTTCCTTTTACTGTAACACTTTCTTGCGCATAATTGGTTACACTTAAAAGAAGCATTGCAATAAATACTAACTTAATTTTTAAGTTCATAGTTAATTGTTTTGAATTGTTTTGAATTAATCTGTTAACTGAAATATTTAATTTTAGAGATATCTAATAGAACTTCTTTAAGGCTAAATACTGCTATACTTAAAACTTAAAGGTTAATTGCTCTACAGAATCCCTAAAACAAATAGTTTCATTTTGTAAAACCAAACTGGTTTACCAAATTGGTTTACCAAAGATATGTTTTTTTTTGAATAAAAAAAATAGTTTGGTAATTATTTCATAAAACACTCTATTACAATGCTAAAGGCGCAACTTTTAAACATACTATTCCATGTAAAGCTTACGTAAAAATGTAAACAAGACTTTATTTATCAGATAAAAAAAACTTTTCAACCTCTCTTAATGACTTGCTTTTTACTACTTATCTCCAAAGTAAGACACTTCTCCTCCACTTAAAAAATCTTCTCTTACTGGGCTAAATGTATCAATTAACTGCCCTTCTTCTAAACAAATTGCACTATGTAGTAAATTAGGTTCAATGTATACTCCATCTCCTGCTTCTACAATTTGCTTTTCTCCATTTATTTCAAATTCAAATTTACCAGACACACAATATGTAGCTTGTGTATGAAAATGTTGATGTGGTGCACCTAATGCCCCTTTCTCAAATTTTACGCTCACCATCATTATTTGATTATCGTAACCTAAAAACTTTCTTGATACTCCTCCACCAAGTTCTTCCCATTTTAATTCTTTTGCAATGACATATTTTTCACTGAATCTATTCATTTTTTCCATTTTATTTTATGATTAGTTTATTTGAAATAATAAGAACCAGACCACTCATAATTCTTATTGTTAATTTTTATTTTATGTTTTGTTTCTTTAGAAGCATTTGTATTTGCTGTTATAAACAACTTAGTAACACCTTTTAAATTACGTACTGAAACCGCAGTATAAGCATCAGTATCTAAAACTACTTTTAATTCTTTTATATTACTTTTTGAATTTGTGGCAGACTCTGAAACAGGACTATAACTACCATGTGTTTCTATACTAGAAACAAAAATTGTGTTTTTGGTGTTTTTTCTCCTAACCATTAACGCTGCTTCTCTTCTTAAATTAAATTCTGGGTCATTAGCACCAATTCTTGTAAAAAGTAATTCATCTGCTTTATTAGTAACAGATGTTAACGTATAGAATTTACCTTTATTTAACCAAGATAATTTACTATTCTCTTCTAAAACTTTTGCTGTACCTTCTAGATATAAATGTTGATATCCGTTTTTAGAACCTAAAGGTTTTAAGGTTGTTGGTATTTTATACTCAAAACTTGTATTTAATACTTGCCCTAAGAAATAATACGGAAAATCGTACTGATTCGCTTTATTAGAAACTATTTTCATAATATCTAAAACATAAGGTTTTTCAAAATTTTCGTCTTTAATAATTGCCATAGTACGTAACATCGTTGTTCCAGGATACGCGTTCGTTTCTTTTGCACTTACAACTTTAATGTTTTTACTTTCTGAAGAAAAATAATTTAAAACAGAATGATGCTGACTTCCTATTTCATACTTCGCATTAAAATGAGAGGTTTCATTTTGGGTAACAGTATTATGAGCAATTGTTTGTTTTGCCCAAGTTTTGTTTTCCTTCAAATAATTTCCACCACCTTTTTGTTCGATATTTACAAAACGAGCTAAACCATAATCTTGAATTACTTCTTCTCCTTTTTCATATAATGAATATGACAACTTATCATAATGACCATGACTAGAACCTTGTGCTGCATATTTAAAAACAAGCTCTATATCTTCATTTCTTAAAATACCAACACCACCTTGTGTACCATCTGGTCCATCAGATAAATTAATAGATTTTTTTTCGAATGGCTTAGCTTTACCTTCCTTTATACCAAGCGCTACTGCTAAACCAGAATCATCTAATAAAACACGGTCTTGGTCTTTAGCAATACTTAATAAACCAGGGTTTTTATCACCAAAATGATACGAAATATCTACTGCTGTTACCAATGCACTTGTATAATAAGACATACCTTTTTGTCCATCGTTTAAAGGGAAGAAATCTCCATTTGCATCAGATAAATTCAATAATGCATTAATAGATTTTAGCAAAACACCTTCTTTGTATTCAAATATTTTTAATGCTGGTTTTACATTATGTAATCCTTCAGCAAAAATTAAAAAAGGATACATTGCATAACGTTGATAATATGGCCCTTCATTATAATAACCATCTGGCGAAAAAGGTTCTTCTATATTGGCTAAAAATCCAGCTTTACCATCTTTATTTAAAAAGCCTCCATCGTCATCTTTTTCTTCAGAATTTAATTTTAAATCTTTAATTCCGTATAAAGCTCTGTCTATTAATTCTTGATCATCCATAACCAAACCAATCATACCAACAGCTGCATTTCCCCACGTACTGTGGTTATGAACTCTTTGGTAAAACTGCGGATTACCAATAGAAATATAATCTGCAAATGGTTTAAATAAATTAGTTTCTAACTTATTACGTTCTTCTTCAGATAAATAATTATAAATACAATCATACGCTTGACTTACATAAACCAACCAATTAGAATCGTTTAAACATTGCCAAAACAACTTACCTCTTGCGTATGATCTAGTTTTAGGGTGAATGGGTAATGTTTTATACATTGCCTCATATTGCATTAACATGTCTTTTACATATTTCGCGTATTTTTCATCATCTAAAATCTGATATAAAACTCCTGCCTTTTGTAAAACAACCATATTACGTTTATGACGTACATGTGTATAACCACCAGAATAATCTTTTGGAATTGGCGTATCGATTCCTAAGGCAATTTCTGCATCTATTTCTTCTTTAACTTTAGCTAAAGTTTTATCAAAAATTGGAACAGAACCCAAAGAAGCTCTAATTTTTTCTACTCCATTTTTAGTTAAAATTAATTTTGGATGTTGATTGGAATCACTAGTAGAATTGGCTATTTTTTGTTGAATATCCCCTTTACAAGAGAATGTTAAAACTAGTAATAAGAGAGATAATTTATTTATGATTTTCATAAAAGAATAATTTTAATTTTATTATAAGATGTTGAAATAGAAATATTAAAGTTCTTTTTCTGGTGCTGTACTTTTACCAACAGTTGCTTCTTTAAACCAAACCTCTGCATAACTTCCGTTTGCATATTGTTTTGTTATATCTCCACCATAAATTTCAGATTTTGTAGATTTTCCGTTTGCTTGATTGTACGCACCTTGTTTAAAATAATTTACCTCACCAGCATACGCAATTTCTCTTTCTACACTTACAGCTCTTTTAGATGCATACATATCTATAACTTGTTGTGGAATTTTAGATTTTGTTGCAAAATCTGATTTCAACAAACTTTTTGTAAATGTTTTAGTGTCATGTCCGTCGCTTTTAAAAGTTAAATACATAATACCTTTGTGTACGTTTACTTCATAACTAAATGTTTCTCCTAACTCAATTCCGTCTTTTGGTTCTGCAGGATTAGTAGTTGCGTCTTTACCAACAACCGAAAAATCGTAACCCCAAACTGCTCTAGAAAAATCCCATCTACCAGAATTATCTCCTTCTGTATTAATTTCATAATTCCAAAAAATCGAGCCTTTTGTATGCCCAGGAAATTTTTTATAGAAGATTTTTAAAGGCTCATTCTCATGACCTTCATCACTATGAATTTGCCCAACAACAACTGCATAAGAAGACGCAACATTTGCATTTCCTGTAGTAGAAACATGTTGTACTTTTAATGTTCCTGTTAATTTACCTCCTGTTTCTGGAATCCAATGTGCTTTTTCCCCCAATTCTGTTCTTGTATTACTAGATGTTCTAGAAGTAATACCCGAATTAGGAGTTTTATAAACTACCCAATTTGTTTCTTCTTCAGTTGCTACATAAAAGAAATTATCTTTTTGGTAGTTAGTTAAACTATCTACATAAGTTCCATCTCCTAAAAGAATTTTCCATTTGTCCATAAACGGAATAATAGCACTTGGAAATTTTGTTTCTATTACCTTTTTAGTGCCTGAATTTGTATTTTCTTTAGATGCATCTTTACAAGAGAATAAAGTAAAAAGTGCAACTATTATAAGGATCGATTTTTTCATTTTTTGAATTTTATTTTTGAGAATTAATACATTAGCTTCATTACTAAATTCTCTTCAGTTTTTATTTTCCCGGAATTAACCAAAGTATTTTTGGACGCTGTATTATTTTTTGCTCCCCATAAAATAGATACAAACTGAACTTTGTTATTTTTAAAAGTATTGTTTGTAATATTTACATTTACAATTCCTCTATGATTTAATAACATTTTATTTTTCTCTTTAGAGCCAGAGTTTGTAAATGTGCTATTCGAAACTAAAAGGTTTCCACCAATTGTAGATTCATCATAACCACCTCTATAATAGTCTATAACGTTTTGTTTTACATTATTAAAAGTACAGTTATCTACCGTTAAATATTCTGTATTATAATCTCCTCTATCGTTTATTTCTTCAGAAAGTTCTATTCCGTTTTCACAATTAGAAATTGTAGAATTTTTAAAAGTTACCTCTTCTGCAAATGTTTGTTTGTAAGCTTTTAATACATAATTAAAATTACTAATATGAGAACCTGAAACAGTTAACCCAAAATGATTAGACATGTTTTTGTTTAGGTTTGCAAAAGCGTGGTTTTTGCCGTTTCCAGAAAGCGTTATATTTTTAATATTTAAAAGGCCATAAGGATTCAGTTCAAACAATGGTGAATCATATAAACCACTATAAGTAATTTTAGCTTTTTCACTTTCTTTAGATTGAATTGTAATTGTTTTATTAATTATTAAAGATTTTGAAATAGCATAAGTTCCTTCTTTCAATTCTAAAACTGCACCATTTTCTGCTTCTTTAAGTTTTGCTATTAATTCGCTAGAATTATTTACCGCATAAACTTTTGCTTCTTTAGCTTCTACAACATTAGAATACCAATCTGCACCATATTTAGTTTTATCTAAAATTGATGGATCTTTAAATTCGCCTTGAACTGTTGCTCCAATAGAATTTGCTTTTTTTCTAGAATTACCAAAAAGATCTTCTGTTATGGTATTAAAACCAAAACCAGTATAAATATCTAAATCGCTTTTTAATTTAGGTAAGTAAACCTGCTCTGCTACTTTGGTTAATTCGAAACTTGTAGCTTTTATTCTTTTAGAGTCTGCATAATCCACTCCTTGGTTGTTAATAATATTATCTTTAAATTTTACACCGTCTGCTTTATCATGTTCTATAATAGGATTTTTATCTCCTTCTTTATTATAAATTACATTATTTGCAACTACTGTTCTTAGCGCTCTTGCAGAACGTATTTCCGATTTTGGTAACACAGCAGCTTGTGCAATATTTGTACCTACACCAAATTGCCAAGGAGATTTACAGTTTATATATGTGTTGTATGCAACTACAACATCTGTAACTTGGTTATATCTATTTAATGGTGATTTAGGTATACCATTCATAACTGCTAACGGACTTCTAAAGTTTTCGCCAATAATATTGTAGAAGTAATTATTGATAATAGTATGCCCTGTATTTACAATTCTAATGCCCCCAAATTGTTTATTTTCTCCATCACCAATAAAATAATTCCCATCAATTGTGGCATAATTTCCATGACGTGTAACAACAGATCCTTCACTTTTATAAAAGACATTATTTTTAATTAAATTGAAATTTGTTTTACTAGAAATAATTTCAACTTCACCGTTACATTCTTCAAATAAGTTGTTTGCAATGTTTGTATTACTTGGCGACATAGAAGTAAAACTACTACCTAATTGAATAGTTTCTCCTCTTGCACCACCTTTTCTAGGTCTTGGTCCAAAATGATTATTTACAATTTGATGATAATTTCTAATACTTTGGTTTCCTTTTAAATCTACTCTAACCGTTGGCCCACCATTTGTTTTTCCTGCAATATAACAGTTTGCTAATTTATTGTGTGTACCATAAAACTGAACCCAAAGATCGTCTTTATCTCTTTGTAACTGGTTGTAATCTAGAATTACACAATTAGTTACGCTACTGTAATTTGCTACTGTATCATTATTAATTTTAAATGCTATTGCATCTTTAGTTGGTGTATATCCGTTTCTAAAAAACAAACCACTTACTTCTAAATAGTTTCCACCAATTCTTAAGTTAGATACTCCTTCAATAAAAACTTTACCTACTGTTTCTGCCCTTAAACTTATTGGACTTTCTTTGGTTCCTTCACCATAAAATTTAATTTCTATGTCTTTATAAATTCCTTCTTTTAATACAATATCATCTCCTGCTTTTGCATTTTCGATAGCCTCTTTAAGTTCTATATTGTTACTTACTAAAATACTGTTTGTAACTTTTTCATTACAAGAAATTAGTGTTAAAAATAAACTGATAGTTAAAAATAATTTATTCATAATAATTTTGAATTTAATGTGATACTGATAAAGAGTAATATTTTAATTTAGAAAATGCACCCGCATTTGTTGTTGTTAAGTAATTGCCTGCTTTGTAATAATTTTCGAAAGGCCATTTATCTAAACTTAGATCTTCATAAATATAAGGCGTTTCATTGTTTAATTGTAATTCTATTTTTCCTTTTGTAGCTGTAATTCTAAACTCAAACTCATTAAACCCAACAGTTCCCATATTGTATTTTTCATCTGTCCAAGTATCGCTAGAAACATCTAACAAATCATCGCCAGAAGTACTTTCATTTTTTAAAGACTTCTTATATACCCACAAGTCGCCATCTATCCAAGTCATTTTAATTAATGGTGGCCCATTGTTTGACGAAAAACCATGCTTTTTCATGTCATCAATAGAAATAATTCCATGAATTTGCATAACAATTACTCTGTGATATTCTCTAGAAGAAGAATTGTCTTTAGAGATTTCTAATATTTTAAGTTTACCTTTTAAAGTCCCACCGGTATCTAAAGTCCAATTTACTTTAGAGTCTGTTGGCTTAATTAATTCTCTTAATTCTGTTCTAGAATATGAACTATTTGCTGTAGATGTTTTTGGAAATGTGTAAAACACAATTGACGCATGCGAAGTATCATCATACATATATGGTTTTACTGCATCTATATTTCTGTAGCCTCCGTTTATTAAAACGTTGGGTTTATATTCATCCGGACTTCCGTTACCATCCGCATCTACAGGCAAGGTTACTTTCCAGTTTGTAAAATCTATATCTGCATAAGTTATAGAATTTGTTTCATCTTTATCAATTATAACCTCTGGCTCTAATAGTGTGCTTTCTTTAGTATTACAAGAAATAAAAGAAAAGAAGCATAATACCATTAAATATAAAACTATATTTTTTAAAATCATATACATTAAAATAAACTGGTAAACCAAATTGGTTTACCAAATATATGTACTTAATTTGATTTTAAAAAATTTAGATTGATAAACTTAAACCAGCAGTAAATTAATAAATGGTTTATTTTTGCTTTTTAACCTGTTGACACCTAATTATAAGTGTCTTTTTAATAAATATGGAGTTTGTATATTTTGATAAATAAAATGACTTTATCAGTAGCTATATTTTTTATTTCTATTGAATAACTTCCAAGATTATCAAAATAAATTGTTTCTGATACAGCTATCCACTTGCCTCTAAACAACCGTAGATTTACAGTTTTTAACATTTTTTCTTTTTTTGTTACAGTGTATCTCAATTCTAGTTTATCTAAACTAAATTTTATTAAAGTTAAAGAAATCATAGCGATAGAAGTGTCCAAAATACAAACTGACTTAATTCTATGTCAAAAATTTCATCAATATGATTACCAAAAGCAGTATGATTACAACCTGGAGTTTCAATAATATTTCTATTTGGTAGTGCAAAAATGGCATTTATAAACTCCTACGCATTACCAGATCCATCAGCATTTAAAACCGTTTGACTAAAAGAAAGTTATGCAACTAATAGAAATATTAATTTAAGATAAAAATATTTATTCATGTTGATAAAATCCTAAATTATAATTTTAAACCTATGGTATCAATCGTATTATTTTTCTTTAATAATTCAGACTTATCACTCGGAATAAAAAGAACATTATCTTTCCATTTAGGATTTTTGTAAATAATATTACTCTTTGTAGCTCTTTTATTTACTTCAACAAAACCACTGTTATGTATTAAACAGTTAGATATAAAATTATGGGACCCAACTAAGCTTACAGGTGTTTTTACTTTATAATTGTTTTCAAAAACAGAGTTTAAAATTTCAACTTTATAAATTCCATCTGCTTTTATAATTTTTCCTTTTTCTTGATTATATACTTTATTAAAAATGCAATTTTTAATCAATAAATTTCCTCCAGGAATCTCTGAACTAGGTGTTTTTCTAATATAATTTACTGCAGCTTCTTCTATATTTAAAAAAACAGAATTATCTAAAATAATAGTATTAGCATTATATATGCCCATTAAATCTTTATCATAAGAAAGATTTAAACCCCTATAATTATTTTCGAATCTTGAGTTTATAAAACTCAAAGTATCTGCTTTAGTACCATTATAGGCTTTAAAAACACTACCTCCATTGGTATTTGTAAAATTCTGAAAAACAATATGGTCTGCAAATAAATTATAAAGTCCTTTTTCTTGTTTATCCGGAGAAACAATAGCATACTTTAAATTGCTATTTTCTCCGTCTAAAGTAATATGACTTATATTTAAAGTAACACCTTCATTTATTCTGAAGAGGTAATCTATTGGCTTTTCTAAATCGTTTTTTGCTTTAATAATAGTCGTCCCTTTTTTTGTCCCGATAATGGTAATATTTTTAGATACTTTAATTTTCTTTTCTAAGAAATATGTTCCGTCTTTTAAATATAAGATAGAACCAGTTGATGCCTTTTCGATTACTTTTCTTAAAGTTTCTATACCTGGTTCCACACTAATTTCTATAGCTTTAACAATTGGTAAAACTATTTTTGGTGTCCACCCAGTACCTGCCCTTAACTTTAAAGCTTTAGGTAATTTTTTAGAATCTAAATTAAAAGCACCGGCATTAAATAGTTCTCTTATAGCATTAGTAATGTCTTTATCATAACTTTTATCGTTTTTAGTAACCTGTAACAAATCACTATTATTTACAGAGGGAATTGAAAGGGAACCTATTTTATTCCAATCTATTTTTGTTGTATTAAAACCTTGTAAAACTTGAGCTGTAGAAGCATCTATATAGTTATTATTAAAAGTAATTCCCTTTACACTATCAACAAACAAAATATTACGCCCCAACTTAGTACTGTATATTAAATTATTAGAAAAATTAGTATTAATGGGAGCTAATGTTCTTTCAGCATCCATTCCTGCACCAAAAGAAATTGGACCAGAATTAATAATGGTATTATTCTGAATATCTACATTTTTAACTTGTTCATATCTATTTAAAGGAGAATCTGGTACACCATTCATAACAACAATAGGGCCTCTATAACCATCACCTTCTAGACCTACAAATAGGTTATTTCTAATAATATGATTAGAATTTATAACTCTAATACCTCCTGTTTTAGAAACACCATTTCCTAAAAAAACATTTCTCTCTACCAAAGCATTATCACCATGTCTTAAAGTTAAAGCTCCCTTGCTACCAATAAATAAATTGTCTCTATAAATGTTATCACCAGATTTGTTTGAAATAATTTCTATTTCTCCATTACAACTTTCAAAAACATTTTTTTCTACTAATGTTTTAGAAGATTTTTTAGAATTGGTACTCGTACCAATTCTAATTGTTTCACCACCATTTGTACCTAATTCCTCTCTAGAACCAAATAAATTATGATCAATTCTATGATTATTTTCTATGTGTTCTTCTCCTTTTAACCAAACTACCAACGTAGTTCCAGGGCTCGTTTTACCAGTAAAATTATTGTGATCTACTCTGTTATTTTTACCCCAAAGATCTACCCAATGATCTTTTATACCAGTATCTACCCTAAAATATGAAATTGTAGAATTTGTAAAACGACAATGATTAGCAAATGTATTTGAATCTTTTTTAAACTGCACAACCGATTTAAAAGAAGAATGACCATCTTTAAACCATAGACCACTTACAATTATATACTCACCATAAATATTTAATGTAGAATTACCGTTAATTATAACTTTACCCGCAGTTTCGGCTTTAATATTTATAACATTATTAGCGGTTCCTTTTCCATAAGCATTCAGTTCAACATCAGTCCAAATACCATTTTTAAGAATAATAGCAGTACCAGGTTTAACCGTCTTAATAGCATTATTATACTCCGTAATGTTTGATACTAAAATATCTTGCGCATTACTTTTAAAACAAATAAAAATTAAAACAGTAAAAAATATTGAGGCTATTTTCTTCATAAATAAAAAATAAGTGCAGATTAATTGGTTTACCAATTTGGTAAACCAAATATACGTTTTTATATTAAATATAAAGCATCTTAATAACGGGTACTATTTAACAAAACATAATAAAACATTAATACAAAAATAATTATGGCGTGCCCATGCAAAAAAAGCATGGTCAGGCTATCCATTACAAGTCCTCGTTCGTACCTCACTGTGGGCTTTTCACTAATATCCTTCACGCAAAAAAATACAACTAAAAAATTAACACAAAGTAGGAGAATCCTTTACACCTGTTAGAATATCATTATAGCTCTTGTTTTTACTTGTATTTCATAAATTTATTGAATAAATCAACTTAAGCCCATAAAAGAGAAAATTTTATCAGACTAAACTTATTTCAACATCACAACATAATTAAATACAATCCTTTAAAAAATTTAAATAAAACCAGATTACTAAAGATAACAATGATTAAGTAAGGTTAGTCATCATTTCTAAAAAGTCAATCGAAATTAGCACATTATACACCACTTTATAATTTCTACATTTTACGGAGAAATCACATAATAATGTAAAATATTGTGTAATCAAGCATATGAGATTTCTACTTCAGTATAAATAACCAATTAGTTGGTTTTATCTAATACATAGATTACAAAAAAATTACCATGATTTCAATTTATAACAAAAAAAACAATTCAAAATAATTATCTGAATATTAAATAAATTTAGATAGACAAAATAGCATCAACACAAAAAGTTGTGGAGTAAAATAAAAAGGAAGAACTTTGACTTTTAAATTACTTCTATTTTGGATACTTCAATTGAGCTTATTAAATTATTACTACCAGAAATACTTGTTAACTATTTTAAACTTACCAAACACGAAGTTAAAAATGAAGAACTCCATTTCTATTTCACTGAGTTAAACACAATTCCAGAAGAAATTAAAACACTTAAATTAAGTTCTAAAGGCTTTTTTCCAGAAGCCACTATTCAAGATTTTTCTATTCGAGGTAAAAACGTTTTTCTACATGTTATTAGATGGCGTTGGATTGATGATAATTCTAAAAAATTAGTGATAAGAGATTGGCAATTAGTAGCAAAAGGCACTAGAATTACTCGTGAATTTGCTGCTTTTTTAAAACAAATCAGTCTGTAATAATGCTACAAGTACATCTGTTGTAGCAACCTTTTACGGAGTAAGACAATACAAAGATTAATTAAGTGATTTTAAGCAATGGAACCAAAAACCACATGCTGAACAATGGTTGCTTTTTCCTAAAAATACTGGAAGCTATCTTTCCATAGATGAAACAGCATTTTCTAATGGAGATTTATATACTATCGTGACTAATAAA
>NZ_WTLD01000011.1:0-122185 GCF_011379025.1 Polaribacter sp. 11A2H | reverse complement strand
GCCTTGCGTGTATTCTAGTTATTTGTCAATCTGAATTTATTTTAGGTTTACATTAATTCTTTGGAATTGAGTTTTTTTTCTGCTAAACTGAAAGCACAGTCTTTTTTTTTATTCTGTGTATTAGATAAGACCATTTAAATTGTCATTTCGATTGCAGGTAAAATCTCATACGCTTTATAATACAATACTTTACACTGTTATGTGATTTCTCTCTCCAAAATTTAGAAATGATAATTGGGTGTATAATGTGCCAATTTCTATGATAATTATTATAAACCATGGCTAGCCTTACTTAATCTTTGTTATTTTTAGCAATCTTGTTCTATTTAATTTTTTATAAAGGATTGTATTTAATTATGTTGAGATATTGAAATAAGTTCAGTCTTATAAAGTTTTGTTTTTTTATGGGCTTAAATTGATTTATTTTATAAATTCATGAAATACAAGTAATAACAAGATCTATAATGATATACTAAAATGCTTTTTAGTAGTCTCTTAGTTGGTTGGTATTAATTTAATTGGATTATTTTTTGCGTGAAGGATAGAAGTGAAAAGCCCACAGTGAGGTACGAACGAGGACTTGTAATGGATAGCCTGACCATTTTTAGGGCATATGCTCCTTATTCTTATTCTTGCTTTTTAAAAATGGGCACGCCCTAATTGTTTATAATACTTTGTGATATTTATAAAGTTAAATAATAACCTTACTTAATAAATTATAAAATGATTAGTATTTATTTACGATAGAAAGGTTGGTGGTGTTTTTATTTTTCTGTGTCTTAAAACCTATACATTTATTTGGTTAAATTTTATAACATAATTTTAAAAGTATCTTTATCATTTAAAAAACCCATTTTTTTCCTATTGTAATCTTGATCTGTTTTAACTAAACTTGACTTTATAACTCCTACTTCATTATTTTTAAGCTTAGAAGTTTCTTCACCAAAAAAATTAACAACTAGTGAGTTTCCTGTATATTCATAATTATTAGCGTCTTTTCCGGTTCTATTCACACCAATAACATAAGTCATGTTTTCTATTGCACGTGCTTTTAAAAGCGTACACCATGCTTTTATTCTAATAGTAGGCCAATTTGCCACAAATATTAAAAGATCGTAATTTTGTGTATTTCTAGCCCAAATAGGGAAACGTAGATCATAACATATCAAAGGACAAATTTTCCATCCTTTGTAATTTACAATTAGTTTTTCTGTTCCTGAAGTGTATACTTTATCCTCTGCTGCTAAAGTAAAAGAATGTCGTTTATTATAGGTTTCTATTTTGCCTGATGGATGTATAAAGACCAAACGATTGTAGAAATTCCCTTGCTCAGAAATCACTAAACTTCCACAAATGGCAAAATTATTTTCTGTAGCCATTTTAAGCATCCAAGAAATGGATTTACCATCCATTTTCTCTGCTACTTTTTTTGGATTCATGGTAAAACCAGAAGTAAACATTTCTGGTAACACTACTAAATCTGTATTTTTAGACAGTGTATTTATTTTTTGTTCAAAAAAAGTAAGATTCTTGGCTGGATTTTCCCAAGCTAAATCTGACTGAATACCAACTATGTTTAATTCATTTTGCATTTTTTTATTCTTAAAATTAAAAATTTGATTACTCAAAAATAGGATAAAAATTGTAATTTGGTATTTCATATGAACCTCTCAATTTCGCTTTTTGTAGACAGTTTTTTCTAAATGTCTGTTTTAACGGAGTTGAGACCTACTTTAAACTATGCAATCTTTTATTTCTACTACAATAGAGACTATTTTAAAAACAACAAAATCTTTTGAAGATGTCATTTTTGTACTTCCTTCTCAAAGAGCAAAAGTGTTTGTAAAACAAACCTTTAAAGATAAAATTACCGTTGGTTTTTTACCGGAAATTATAAATGTAGAGCAGTTTATCAACAAAATTTCTGGAATTGAAAAGGCTGATAGCATTCAGTTATTATTTCATTTTTATACTATTTATAAGGGTATTGAGAAAGAACCTGTAACTTTTGATGTGTTTGCTTCTTGGGCTTTTACGGTTATTCAAGATTTTAACGAAATAGATCAGCACTTAATAGCAACTAAAGACATTTTTCATTATTTGAGAGATATTCAGCGTTTAAAGAAATGGTCTGTAGAAGGAGAGTTTAAAGAAACCGAATTAATGAAAGATCATTATTTGTTTCTTGAAAAACTAAATACTTATTACAATGCTTTTTATCAATTTTTAAAAGAAAATAATATTGGGTATCAAGGTTTAATTTATAGAGAGTCTTGTAAAAAAATAGATTCTTTTTTAGAAAAAAACAGCGATAAAAAATTCTTTTTCATTGGATTTAATGCCTTAAATGCAGCAGAAGAATTATTATTTCAAAAAGTTTTAGAAATTGGAAATTCAGAAATTTATTGGGATATTGATGAATCTTTTTTTAAATCTAATCATCAAGCAGGTAAATTTATAAGAAGATATAAAAAGGAGTGGAGATATTATGAGAAAAATGATATAAAAACCTTAGGTGACACATTTTCTGCACCTAAAAATATAGAGGTTATTGGAGCTTCTAAAAATACCACTCAAATTAAATATGCAGGTGAAATTTTAGAGAAAATTACAGATTTTAAAAATACGGCTTTGGTTTTAGCAGATGAAACATTGTTGCCAATTACGTTAAATTCTTTGCCCAAAAATATTAATGCGATTAACATTACTATGGGGTACCCATTAAAAGATGTACCTACAACCAACTTATTGTTTTCTATATTTCAATTGTTTATTTCTCAAGATAAATTGCAAAAATCAATTGTAAATGAGTTTTATTATAAAGACGTTATTCGGTTTTTAAAACATCAATCTATTTATAGATTGATTCCAGAAATAGATACATTTTCAGATAATATTGCAAAGCATAATCAGACCTTTATCAATCAGAATGATATTCATAAATTATTAGAAAATTCAGAAGTGGCATTAAAACAGGTGTTGGTTTTAATATTTAGCTCTTATGCTTCCGTAGATGAATTTATAGACAGAATTTTAAACTTAATAAACTACCTAAAAGAAGATGTTAGCGATTTAGAAAAAGAATATTTATTCAGATTTTACACCACATTTACGCAGTTAAAAACATTGCAAAATGAGTTTAAATATTTCCCTGATTTAAAAACATTAGCTCTTTTTTTTAGACAATTAATTTCTTCTGAAAGTTTATCCTTTCAAGGAGAACCATTAAGAGGTTTGCAATTAATGGGAATGTTAGAAACCCGTGTTTTAGATTTTGAAAATATTATTTTAGTTTCTACCAACGAAGGAGTTTTACCAGCTAGTAGTCAGCAAAATTCTTTTATTCCTTTTGATGTAAAAGTAGAATTTGGTTTGCCAACCTATAGAGAAAAAGATGCTATTTTTTCGTATCACTTTTTTAGATTAATGCAAAGAGCAAAAAACGTTTTTATCATTTATAATACAGAACACGACGTTTTAGGAAGTGGAGAGAAAAGTAGGTTTGTTACGCAATTAGAAATGATGCGAACAGATGTAATTCAGAAAACTGTTGCTCCTAAAGTTGTGAATCAAAAAGTTGAATTAAAAGAAATTAAGAAGGATGAAACCGTTTTAGAAAAATTGAAGGAATTGGCTGAAAAAGGAATTTCTCCTTCTGCATTAACCAATTATTTATACAATCCGATTTCGTTTTATAAGCAAAAAATAATCAAATTAAAAGAGTTTGAAGATGTAGAGGAAACCGTTGCTTATAATACTTTAGGTACAGTTGTTCATGAAGCTTTAGATGAATTATATGTGCCTTTTGTGGGGAAGTTTTTACAAACAGAAGACATCGATTTAATGCGTACAAAATCGAAAGATTTAGTAGTGAAACATTTTAAGAAAGCTTTTAAAAATGGAGATATTTCTACAGGAAGAAATCGCTTAATTTTTGAAGTTGCAAATAGATTCGTTAATAATTTTTTATCACAAGAGAAGGACTTGTTAAAAGACAAGAGCAATCAATTAAAGATTATTGCTACAGAAGAAAATTTATCAACAGAAATAGAAATTGAAGGAATTGATTTTCCTATAAAAATTCACGGTTTGGTAGATAGAGTAGATCAGTTAAATGGTGTTTTGCGTATTATCGATTATAAAACAGGTATGGTAAGCGGTGCAGATTTACGTGTGGTAGAATTCGAAAGATTAAGAGAAAAAGAACAACATAAAGCCATTCAAGTACTATTATACGCTTATTTGTACACAAAAAGTAAAAAGTATGATTTTAAGAAACCTTTAGAAGGTGGTATTTATTCTTTTAAGAACTTAAATAATGGTTTTTTATCGATTAACTTTTCATCGAATTATAGAAAACCCGATGTAGAAATTACCGAAGAAAAATTAGAAGAATTTATTGTTGAGATAAAAACCTATATTAAAGAGATGTACACGCTAGAGGTTGATTTTATCGAGCCAGCAGATTTAAGGTATTAAAACTTTTTTTTGCTGTTACCACCAGATACAGGTTTTCTTTTATAAGTTCTCGTTCATTACTCATAATGGGATTGGATTTTATCTTGAACGTATTATAAAGGCTACAATCTTTAACGCAAATGTAATTACCTTTGCAAAAAATAATTTTTTGAGCACAACTATTACTTTAAAGAAGATTAATAAGTTAGCAATTCCTGCTTTAATTGCAGGTATTGCAGAACCATTATTATCTATTACAGACACAGCAATTATTGGTAACATTTCTGAAAACGCAACAGAAAGTTTGGCAGCTGTTGGTATTGTAGGCGCATTTATTTCTATGTTAATTTGGGTTTTCGGACAAATTAGAAGTGCTATTTCTTCTATTGTTTCTCAATATGTAGGCGCTAATAAATTAGAGGAAGTAAAAGGTTTACCAGCGCAGGCTATTGCCATTATAGTTTTTGGAAGTTTAGTAATATTGGCAATTTCGTATCCATTTTCAAAAGAAATTTTTCAATTTTATAATGCATCCGGAACCGTTTTAGAATATTGTGTTACCTATTTTAAAATACGAATATTTGGATTTCCATTTTCACTTTTCGTATTTGCTGTTTTTGGCATTTTTAGAGGTTTACAAAATACTTATTACCCAATGATTATTGCAATTATAGGGGCTTTGTTAAATGTTTTTTTAGACATTATTTTAGTATACGGAATTGAGGGCTATATACCAGCCATGAATATTGAAGGTGCTGCATATGCAAGTATTATTGCGCAAATTACAATGGCTATTATTGCTCTTGTTTTGTTGCTGAAAAAAACGGCTATTTCATTGAGGATTTCGTTTGAAGTTCATTCAGAAATTCCACGATTATTAGGGATGATTGGCAATCTTTTTGTAAGAACTATTGCCTTAAATACCGCTTTGTACCTTGCAACTTCTTATGCCACAGATTATGGTAAAGAATATATTGCCGCCTACACTATTGGTATTAATATTTGGTTGTTAGGTGCTTTTATGGTAGACGGATATGCTAGTGCAGGAAATATATTATCCGGAAAATTTTTAGGAGCAAAAGATTATACTTCTTTGGTAGAACTAAGTAATAAACTTTTAAAATATGGATTGGCAATAGGAGTACTTATTGGTATGGTTGGTTTTATTTTTTATAATTTCATCGGACAAATTTTTACAAAAGAGCCCGCTGTTTTAGAGCAGTTTTACAATGTTTTTTGGATTGTTTTATTAATGCAACCTATAAATGCCATCTCTTTTATTTTTGATGGAATGTTTAAAGGAATGGGAGAAATGAAATATTTAAGAAACCTCTTACTTCTTTCTACTGCATTGGTATTTATACCGACATTATTGATTTTTGATTATTTCGATTTAAAATTAATTGCAATTTGGATTGCCTTTACACTTTGGATGATTGCAAGAGGATTGCCATTAATTATTAGGTTTAGATCTAAGTTTATACCTTTAGTAGTCAACGAATAATTTTTACGTGTCATTCCGAAATGAGCTTTTTAGCGATTGAGGAATCTTATTTTTTAATTTCTTTAATTGATTTTCTAAAGATTAAAAAGTCTCATTCAAAAAAGACATTCAAAATAAAATCCACTATTTTTACAAAAAGATACATTCTATGAGCACTACAAGACAAAACGGAAGTTTATATACGAGTATTCAAAATAATATTGCAACGATTGAATTTGGACATCCTGCAAGTAATTCTTTTCCGAGTGAATTATTAGGAAGATTGAGTAAAGAACTAATTTTAGTTGGGCGTAATGAAGACGTATCTGTTATTATTTTAAAATCGGAAGGAGAAAAAGCATTTTGTGCCGGTGCTTCTTTTGATGAATTAGTGGCTATTTCTAATTTAGAAGAAGGAAAACAATTTTTTAGTGGTTTTGCAAACGTAATAAATGCGATGCGAACTTGTGGTAAATTAATTATTGGGAGTGTTCAAGGAAAAACTGTTGGTGGTGGAGTTGGTTTAGTAGCCGCCTGCGATTATGTGTTGGCAACTGAAAGTGCATCCATAAAATTATCTGAATTTACCATAGGAATTGGTCCTTTTGTAATTGAACCTGCTGTTACTCGTAAAATTGGAGTTGCAGGAACTGCAGAATTAACATTAGATGCAACCAACTGGAAAAACGCATATTGGGCAAAAGAAAAAGGTTTGTATGCTAGGGTTTTTGAAACTCAAAAAGAATTAGATGAAGAAGTTGAATTCTTCTCAGAAAAATTAGCGTCTTATAATCCGGTAGCCTTGATAGAAATGAAAAAAGCATTGTGGATAGGTACGGAAAACTGGACTGATTTATTAGCAGAAAGAGCGGCTATTTCTGGTGAATTAGTTTTATCTGATTTTACTAAAAAGGCACTAAAAAAGTTTGTAAAATAACAAACCTACAAGGTTCTTAAAACCTTGCAGGATACATAGGAATAATGAGAATCATATCAACAAATATCGGAGAACGAAAAGAAATAGACTACAAAGGAACGTTAGTAACTACGGGTATTTTTAAATATACTGTTGATGAACCTATCTTTTTAGATGCAGAAGACGTTAAAGGAGATACTATTTGTGATAGAGAAAATCATGGTGGAGTTTTGCAAGCAGTTTACGGATATTCTTTAAAACATTATGAATATTGGAATGCTATTTTTCCTAAGGTAGATTTTGAAATGGGAATCTTCGGAGAAAACTTAACGATTGATGATTTAGATGAAACTAAAATACATCAAGGAGATACGTTTAAAGTTGGTGAAACTATTTTAGAAGCAACCGTGCAAAGAGATCCTTGTTATAAATTAGGTGTTCGTTTTAACGATATGACAATTGTAAAGAAATTTTGGAAAACTACTTTTTGTGGTGTTTATTTTAAAGTTCTACAAACGGGTTTTGTAAAAGCTGGTGATAAATTTATTCAAATAAAAAGTTGTTCAGAAAATCCAACCATTGCAGATTTGTTTGTTGCTAAAAGAATTTTAAACGGTATTAGTTAAACTTCTTGTTATAGCTTTTTTTATAGAAACTTACTAGCTTGGTAGAATAAAGTAGCTAAATTTTTAAAAATTAACCACATAGTAACATAGAAAATATAGGTTTAAAGATTAACAGATAAAAAGACCCTTCAGGTTTAAAAAACCTGAAGGGTCTGATTTTGTTATTAAAAGAATATTTTTATGATTATCAAATTAATTAATAAAACGAGTAGCGGAAGATGGAAATAGCATCTAAACTGTCTCTTCTTTTTTATGTAAAAAGCGAGTCAATTTCATAGATAAATCTAACAAAATAATCTTCGGATTTCCGTTTCTTTCTATATGATACATGGCATCATTTAGTTCTTTTTCTATATCTAAAATATTACCAGAATGTACAAAAGGAGCAAATTTAGAAAGATTGAATCCGGTTTTAGACTCCATAAAAACCAGGTTTTCAGATTTATAATTTAGTAATAAAGCTTGTCTAAAAAACTGTAAACAATACTCTAAAAAACGCTTTTGAGTTTCTCGTCCAGTTTTAGCAATCGTGTCCGACCATTCAATTAATTGTTGCACAACGGCGGCGTTTCCTTTGGCTTTAAAAGCAGTTCTAATCCAAGCAATAAACCATTCTTCAAAAACAAGATCACTAGAATCGTTTTGTAATAATTGCAATGCTTTGTTGAAATTTCCTTCTGCCTGATGTGCTATTTTAGCAGCATCATTTTCTGAAACTTGATGCTTTTCAACTAGTGCATTAGAAATATCTTGCTCACTTAAAACAGGGAAATGTAATGCCTGACAACGAGATTTTATGGTATTTATAATCTGACCTTCATTTTCTGTAATTAAAATAAAGACCGTTTTTTCTGGTGGCTCTTCAATTAATTTTAGCAATTTATTTGCGGCAGCAATATTCATTTTTTCTGCCATCCAAATAATCATCACCTTAAAACCACCTTCGTAACTTTTAAGACGAAGTTTTTTTACAACTTCTTCCGCTTCATCAACACCAATAATTCCTTGTTTATTTTCTACCCCAATATGTTGTAGCCAATTAAACAAACTTCCGTAAGGTTGTGTTTCTATAAAGCTTCTCCAATCTTCTAAAAACAAACTACTCACAGGGTGTTTTTTTACGTTATCATTGGAAGTAACAGGATATGCAAAATGCAAATCTGGATGCTGTAATTTGTCGCATTTTAAGTTACAGACAGCTACATTATCAGAAAAATTACATAATAAAAACTGTGCGTAGGCAATTGCCATAGGCAAAGTTCCGCTTCCTTCTTTACCCACAAATAATTGTGCATGCGGAATTCTACCGTTTTCAGCAGATACTTTTAAGTGTTTTTTTATGTGTTCTTGGCCTATAATTTGGTTGAAAAGCATAGGCAAATATAAAATTTGTTTGTCATTAATCCACCAAATTTAGAAAGCAATCTTTTTCATTTTCGAATTCTTGGTAAGAGTAGTATTTGTTTTCGCAAACGTTGTATTAAATTTTAGGTTTTACATTTCTAAAAGAGTAAATAATTCGGTATTTTTGTTGAAAATAGATTAATAAAAGATGAAAACACTAAAAGATTTCAATTTCAAGAATAAGAAAGCGTTAATTCGTGTAGATTTTAATGTGCCTTTAAATGATAAATTTGAAGTAACAGATGCTACAAGAATTCAAGCCGCAAAATCTACAATTATAGATATTTTAGAGCAAGAAGGAAGCTGTATCTTAATGTCTCATTTAGGACGTCCAAAAGGATTTCAAGATGAGTTTTCTTTAGGAAATATTGTAGACAAAGCAACTGAGATCTTAGGAGTTAAAGTAAAGTTTGTTGCAGATTGTATTGGTGCTAAAGTAGAAGAAGCTGTTGCAAATTTACAGTCTGGAGAAATCTTATTATTAGAAAACTTACGTTTCTATGAAGAAGAGAAAAAAGGAGATGTTGCTTTTGCAGAAAAATTATCGAAATTTGGTGATATTTATGTAAACGATGCTTTTGGTACTGCACACAGAGCGCATGCTTCAACAACAATTATTGCTCAATTTTTTCCTGAAAGCAAATGTTTTGGAAACCTATTAGCAAGAGAAATTGAAAGTATAGATAAAGTATTAAATAATTCTGAAAGACCAGTTTTAGCAATTTTAGGTGGTGCAAAAGTATCTTCTAAAATTACAGTAATTGAAAATATTTTAGATAAAGTAGATCACCTAATTATTGGTGGTGGAATGAGTTTTACTTTTATTAAAGCACAAGGCGGAAAAATTGGAAACTCTATTTGTGAAGATGATAAAATGGAATTAGCTTTAGATATTTTAAAGCAAGCAAAAGAAAAAGGCGTAGAAGTTCATATACCAGTAGATGTTATTGCTGCAGATGATTTTTCTAATGATGCAAATACACAAATTTTAGATATTAATGAAATTCCTGATGGTTGGGAAGGAGTTGATGCTGGACCAAAATCTAGAGAAATTTTTGATGTAGTTGTTAATAAATGTAAAACTATTTTATGGAACGGACCTTTAGGTGTTTTTGAAATGGAATCTTTTGCAGGCGGAACAATTGCATTAGGTCATTCTATTGACAAAGCAACCAAAAACGGAGCGTTTTCTTTAGTTGGTGGTGGTGATTCTGTTGCTGCTGTTAAACAATTTGGTTTTGCAGATAAAGTAAGTTATGTTTCTACTGGTGGTGGAGCAATGTTAGAAATGTTAGAAGGTAAAACTTTACCAGGAATTGAAGCTATTTTAAAGTAACGGTTTAAGTGGTTATTTGTTGAATCGTGTAATTATTTAACAGGGTTTACAAACCATAAACTTCTTTAATTTTAAATAAAATAAGTCAATAAAGCGTGTAATTTTAATAATTATACGCTTTATTTTTTGGTTAAAATATTAGTTTCTAAATTCGCAGTAAGTTTTTGTACAATTACACGATTAAACATTTACACAATTTCACTTCATTTATATATGAAATACACAAAATTACCAAATACAGATATTAAAGTTTCTAAGATTTGTTTAGGAACCATGACTTGGGGGAAACAAAATACACAAGAAGAAGGTTTTGAACAAATGGATTATGCTTTAGAACAAGGCGTAAACTTTTTTGATACCGCAGAACTATATGCCGTTCCTGCAACCCCAGAAACATACGGAACCACAGAAACGATTATTGGAAATTGGTTTAAAAAAACAAGAAACAGAGATAAGGTTGTTTTAGCTAGTAAAATTGCAGGTCCTGGTCCGTATACCGCACATATTAGAAAAAATGGATTGGCTAAAGAAGCAATTATAGAGGCTGTAGAAGGTAGTCTTAAAAGGTTGCAAACAGACTATATAGATTTATATCAGTTGCATTGGCCAGAAAGAGGGGTTAATTGTTTTGGTACGAGAGATTATCCTTATAAAACTTCAAATGAAGAGGCAGAAAACCATGTAGAGATTTTAGAAACTTTAGATGATTTAATCAAACAAGGGAAAATAAGACAAATTGGTTTGTCTAATGAAACTCCTTGGGGAACCATGCAATATTTACAAGCTGCTAAAGAATTGAATTTACCAAGAATGGCAACAATTCAAAATTCATATTCATTAATACATAGAAGTTATGAATATGGAATGTCTGAAGTTTCTATGAGAGAAAATATAGGTCTATTAGCTTATTCTCCTTTGGCACAAGGTGTATTAACTGGTAAATATTTAAGAGGACAAAAACCTGCAGATGCAAGAGGAATTATATATCCTAATTATATTACTCGATATCAAACAGGTGCTTCAGAGCAAGCGGTTTTAAAGTATGAGGAGATTGCGTTAAAAAATAAATTGAGTTTAACAGAGTTGTCTTTGGCATACATCAATCAATTACCTTTTGTAACGGGTAATATTATTGGAGCATCTAAAATGAGTCAATTAAAAGAAAATATTGGAAGTATAAATATTGATTTGTCAGAAGAAATATTAGCTGAAATTGAAGAAGTTCATAAATTAATTCCGAATCCTGCGCCTTAGATTAGTGGGCAGTTTTTCAGTCTTCAGTAGGCAGTATAAAAAATCCGATGAAAATTATTTTCATCGGATTTTTTATTTATTGCCTTTCCTGCGAAAGTAGAAATCTATTTTTTACGTCTTGATTCTAAAATCTTGGTTCTTTTACTCAACCAATTCAATAGAACTCGCGATAAAGCTTCCATCCTCTACAAGACCAACAATTTCCGCCTTTCTAACTACATTACAGAAGCCGATTTTTTCATCATGGGCGTCACCAAAATCATCAATGCCAAAACCATCTACAAAATAAGCTTTGTCATCAAATCTAACAGCTAAACTGCATCCTGCTTCAGAATCTAAATCAAGCTGACATTGGCCACAAGATATTTCTGCAACATGTTTTACTTCTTTCTTGTTAGAACAGGAAGCGAATATTAATAAACTTAAAAAAATTAATTTTTTCATCATTTTAAAATTTAAATGAACATTCTATTTTAAAACACAACAGTGATTACTGCGACTGCGACGGCTACTGAAAACTGCCTACTAAAAATTTATTTCCCTCCCCAAGAATCTCTCAATCCAACAATTTTGTTAAAAACTAAATTGTCTTTGGTTGTGTCATTGTCAACATTAAAATATCCCATTCGTTGAAACTGAAAACGTTCTCCTATGGTAGCCGTTTGTAAACTCGGTTCTACAAAAGCAGTAATTACTTCTAAAGAATTAGGGTTTATAAACTCCATAAAATCCTTGTCTTTATGGCTGTCTGGTGCTTCATCTAAAAACAATCTGTCATAAGCTCTTACTTCTACTTTTGCAGCATGTTTTACAGAAACCCAATGCAAAGTACCTTTTACTTTACGCTTGCTTTCTTCGGTGTCCATTCCAGATTTTGTTAACGGATCATACGTACATTGTATTTCTGTAATATTTCCATCAGCATCTTTAGTACAACTAGTTGCTGTAATAAAATACGCATTTTTTAAACGAACTTCTTTCCCTAATTTTAAACGGAAGAACTTCTTATTCGCTTCCTCTCTAAAATCTTCACGTTCTATATAAATCTCTCTAGAAAAAGGAACCTCTCTGCTACCAAAACCATCTTCATAGTCATTGTAATTCGCATCTAACATTTCCTCTTTATCTTCAGGATAATTTGTAATAACCACTTTTACAGGGTCTAAAACTCCCATCACTCTCTTTGCCGTTTTATTTAAATCCTCACGAATTTTAAACTCTAAAAGTGCTACATCAATTACGTTTTCACGTTTAGAAACACCCACAGTTTCAATAAAACTTTTAATAGATTCCGGAGTATAACCACGTCTTCTTAAACCAGAAATTGTAGGCATCCTTGGGTCGTCCCAACCAGCAACAATTCCTTGTTCAACTAGAGTTAACAACTTACGTTTACTCATTATAGTATAACTCAAATTCAAACGAGAAAACTCACGTTGTTTTGGTGGATTTGGGTATTCAGATTTACTAAAATCGTACACGTTATCTCTAAACCAATTGTACAATTCTCTGTGAGGTTTAAACTCTAAAGAACACAAAGAATGCGAAATTTGCTCAATATAATCACTCTCACCATGTGTCCAATCGTACATTGGGTAAATGCACCAAGCATCACCAGTTCTATGGTGATCTTTATACATAATTCTGTACATTAAAGGATCACGTAGTAACATATTTGGGTTTTCCATGTCAATCTTTGCACGCAAAGTATGTTCACCTTCCTTAAATTTTCCATCCTTCATTCCCTGGAATAATTCCAAGTTTTCTTCAATAGAACGATTTCTAAAAGGACTATTAGTTCCAACCTGAGTTGGCGTACCTTTTTGCGCTCTCATATCTTCTGAAGATTGAGAATCTACATATGCTTTTCCATCTTTTATCAACAAAACTGCCCAATCGAACAATTGCTGAAAATAGTCTGATGAATAACACTCATTTGCCCAAGAATAGCCCAACCAAGAAATATCTTTCTTAATTGCATCTACATATTCTTGCTCTTCTTTTGCTGGATTTGTATCATCAAAACGCAAATTTACAGGTGCATTATAAGTCTCACCCAAACCGAAACTAATTCCGATTGCTTTTGTGTGACCAATGTGTAAATACCCATTTGGTTCTGGCGGAAAACGAAAACGTAAATTTTCTTTTGGCATTCCGTTTGTTAAATCCTCTTCAATAATATGCTCTAAAAAATTGAGCGATTTTTTCTCTTCAGACATCTGTTTCGGTACAAAATTAAGCTCCAAAATTACGTAAAATAACTCATTTTTCAGATCTTTTTTTGGGTGTTTCCCTGCGGGTCGTGCTTTACACTGTAGTTTTTTATAGTTTCAAAAAAAAAAACTATAAAAAAGCTGCCGTTTCAATCACTAACACAAGTAGTAGAAAGTCTATAAAAATCGGTTAATAACGCTATATTTGTTCTTTTAAATTACAAAATGGGAATAATACAAGTAAACAATATTAAACTCTATGCTTTTCATGGATGTTTAGACGAAGAAGGAAAAATAGGAAGTGAATATAGCGTTGATATAGAGATTAAGGCAGATTTAAAAAAATCATCTAGAACAGATGAATTAACAGATACGGTAGATTATGTGCATTTAAACCGTATTATAAAAGAAGAAATGGCCATTCGTTCTAAACTATTAGAAGAAGTGGCACAGAGAATCTTAGACAGAACGTTTAAAGAAATTCCTATGGTAAAAAAAGCCAAAGTTTCTGTAGCTAAAATTAATCCTCCAATTGGTGGAAACGTAGAAGAAGTAGTAATTATTCTTACAAAAAAGAGATAGATATTACGTAACTAAAAGGTGGGCGAACACGTATAAAAGCAGAAAAACTATTTGTTTTTATTTTAAAATTAAAAAAAGACTTGCAATCCTTTAAAATTTGCTTAAATTTGCAATCCTTAAAAACAGATTTATAATTTATTGTAAATTTTCTTTAAGATAAAAAGGTGTCTTGGCCGAGTGGCTAGGCAATGGTTTGCAAAACCATGTACAGCGGTTCGAATCCGCTAGACACCTCAGTAATTTTTTATAAACCTCTAGCTTTAAATTAGTTAGAGGTTTTTTGTTTATTTCTTTACCCACATTCTTACCCACATTAATAAAAACTTTATAATTTACTACTTGAAATTACTTTTAAGTTTATACCCATTTTTTTTAAGATGATTTGAAAACTTATCTTTTATACTTTTATCTAAATTTTTTATTGTTATTATATCTAGGTTGGTTGTATTTATACAGCTCAAGGTTTTGAGTTCGATTATATTGGAGTAATTGTTGGAGATGATATCGTATATGATCATGAGAACGATTGTTTAAGAGGGAATATTGAGGGAACAAAAGATTCTACATTAAAAAGAGGAAAAGCCAATTTCGATGAATACGTGAAAAATATTTATAGAGTACTTATGACAAGAGGGATGCGAGGTTGTTATGTTTATTTTGTAAATAAGGAAGTAGAAAACTATTTTAGGAAACGAATGAAATAATTTAAGGTATTTCTTTTTAAGCAACGATCAAAAATAAATAAACAGTCAGATAGTAAATAATATAAGCTACTTAAATAAACGTGTCTTTTACTCCTTGGATTAACCTTATTTATATAATATAAAAACATATAAATTATGGATCAAAAAGAAGATGCAAACGATGTGATTTCTAGAATAATTAGAGATGGCTGCCAGTTAATTATACTCTGGATTAAAAATAAGAACTGATGATTTGCATAAAAAAAAACCAACCCAAATATGGGTTGGTTTAATTTCATTTTATTAAATTTTTTTACTTGCTTTTTTCTATTTTAAAGATTTTACATAAGTAGCGTACTCCTTAATGTTTACATCATAAGTTTTGATAATATAGTTTGAAAGAGTTTTACTTGCGGAGCTATTAACAAAATAGTCCTTTTTAAAAGTATTTGGATTATAGATTCCTTTATTTAAAATCTTTACAGGTATACTACCATCAATCATTATAAACCTTTCATTGTTAAATGCATAATCACACAAAAACTTACATGTTGCTAGTTGATCAAAATTAGAATACAAGATATTACCTTTTATATCACTTATTACGTGTGCTGTGGTAGTGAATTTTGATGGTGTACTATTATTCAAATCGATAACTTCTCTACCTTTTTCTGTTCGGATTTTTATTTTATCCTTTTTTATGTATTTATCTGACTCTATGAGTAAGGAATCATAAACATCTGTAAGATTATGATTGATAAGACCCGGACTAAATTTACTATCCAGTGACTCTAACTTAAAATCTTTATCACAAAAAAATGTTTGTTCAATAAAAGGCATTATTTTATGATCATTGACATTCTTATAGGTAAGATGCTCCGCAGTTTTAAAAGCGGACAACAAAAAGCGATCTAATTCTTTTAAATCTTTTTTAAGTGCATTAAGTTTCTTAGATGTCTCTGGCAGTTTATTCTTTTTAGGATCATTTAATATTCCTTCGATGTATTCTGTTGTTACTTGAATGTCTCTTTTCTGTAATTTTACTTTTAAAGAATTATAGATGTTTTCTAAATGAGCATAGTTTAACCTTAAAGTTGGAGTTAAATGATTGTCCAGTCTTTTTAAAACCTTACTAGTAAAATTTTTAAATTCAATATTACTATCTGATAAATCGGAATATTCTGGTGCTACAGAATCACATTCCAGAAATTCCATACCAGACAATAAGCGATCACTTCTCAATATCCTAGGTATAATAATTCTTTCGTGAGATCTCACCTCTTCGTTTTTATCTTTTTTCATCGGTCTATAAATAGTAAGTTTGTTTAAAAATTCCTCTAAATCCTCTAAATCTGTTTCTCTCATTAATTCTTCATTGGAAAATTCTTTCTTCAGCAGATCTTTAGAGCTTTCTAATCGATTATGCTTATCGTTTTCAATTCCATTAACTGTTTTCTCAAATTGTTGTTTCGCCCACATATCTTTAAGCAGAGAAACTACTTTATCATTAATAAACGTAAAGGAAATATTTGTTGAGAATACTTCTTTTATAACCCCAATATTTTTTTGAGATAGGTAATCTAAGCCTCTTAGATAATTTATTTGTTTTAAGTATTTATCATTTGTAAGATAAGGATAGGTGTTTACATAATTAGCAATGCTTTTTAGATAGCTTGGGGCTTTAAAGGGGTGGAAATCAATATCCTCATTTATTAGGTATTTTAAGATTTTAAATGCTTTATCTGTTTCATACCAATAACATAATTTTAGATGATAGCTAATTAATTTATTTATAGCTCTTTCATGAGAAATATGAAAATCTCCTTTAATCTCATATTTATCATTCTTGAAATCTTGAACTATAAAATTACTTACATGGTCACTTAGAGGATCTGTTATAATTCCTGTCGCTTTTACAAAGAATCTTTTTTCTGGATCTAACTGTCTTTCTAAATAAAGTATTATTTTCTTATCATCTAAGAAGTTTTTAATTACTTTATTTTCTAGGGAGAGGTGCTCTTTAGAGATATCTTTTAATGGTTCTGAAACATATATATGTTTAATTATCGATAAAATTCCAGCGTCTTTAGCTGTATAATGGTATCCATCCATGGAATAAAACCAATCATCATAAATACTTTTTTTTTCTTCTATACTGTTTATTACAGCGGTTTCATCTTTACTTTGTTGCATTCTTTTTTCAATCATTTCTTTTGTTACTTCGCTTGGAGACTTTCTAATTTCATCCAAATAATGAATCTTTTGTTTTTGTGTTACTTCTTCAAAAATATTTGCTGTTTTATCTTTATCGGCAGATAATAAATGGTGATTATATCTATTAATACCTAACAAAACTTTTCCTGTATTTCCTAAGTCAAATTTTATTGAGGTATCCTTTTGAACCTGCTTGAATATTTTAGGCAACAATACTGTAGAGTTGCATAATCTATTTCTAAATCTATTTATAGTTTGTATAACATCTGTAGCACTTACTTTTGTATGTATATTTCCAAGATCTATTACTACAGCATATTTTTGCTTAGAGGTCCCTCCCTTGGAATGCTCCTTCTTTGTAATATTATCTAAATAAATATTGATTCCATTCATAAAATATGTTGTAGCTAAAATCACATCATAATCCCCAAGTTTTCCTGATAGAATATTCTCGGTACATTCTCCATTAGAACCAGAGTAGAACAATCCTATTTTAATATTGGGTGAAATTTTAGTTTGAAGTTCTCTTCTGTATTCGTCCATTCTTTCTTTGTTATTAAAAATTTGAACAACCTTTCTATCTTGTTTGAGATACTTTTTGATTACAGCGATTACTGTGTCTTTTCTTATTTTAGCATCAGCTGTATCTAAATGTGTTAAATATATTTTAGGAGTCACTTTATATTTTTTATCTACTTTTATGATTTGAAATAAATCTTTGATAGATTGTTTTTCCATAAGTTCTGGAATTACTAAAGCTTCAACATTAGGGGTGCCTGTCATAAAGATAATCTTAGTTTTTGATTTTCTTTTCTTTGCCACAAACTCGACTAAATAATTCAGCAACTTGGCGATAACCTCAGCTCTATAATTTAACCCATCAGATAATGTGTGGCTTTCATCAATTACTATATAATCAAAGGTCATCATATCTTCATGGGATATGTTTAATAATTGATTATATGTGGTTTGAAGTGTGAGGTTTTTGTCTTTTGGAATTTGAACACCATTTAGTGTTTTCAAGTAATTTAATTTTATAGTTTCTGCATTTGTTTTTTTAAAACTTTTAAGAGTTTCTTCTACAGTGGAATTGACAAATAATTGTTCATCCCTTTTTGTTTGATTGCTATTCCATGCATCAGAAGCAATTTGATCTCCTATACTTTTGAATGGCATTCCAATAGCAATCCTTCCAGGCATTTTATATTTTAAATTACCTGTAATACTGTTTTTACCAGTCATTAATGTTCAGAATGAGTCGTTAACTCACTCCCGAAATAATATTTATAAAATATTTTTCTGCTTATAGTTTCCTAAAAGATCGGACTATATCTTTACCTGTTCTAGGTAACATTCACTTCCACTAGACTTCTAGTGTACTCCCTCTCGGGATAGTCTCTGAACTTTCTAATTCATTATAGAGACCAAGTGGGGAGACCATGCTTTATTATATATTAAAGGGCACGTTCCCCAAGTGGGCTTTTCTACTGTGTTTATTATGAATTAGCTTAGCTGCTGATTGGTGGACTTAGCGTAAGTTCTTTATTGTTCACTTACGTACCTTCAATCAATTTAGAAATTGATTGTGGCTATAACTTTCCAGCAATTCAAATGTTTTATTACTCAAGATTCCCATCTTGAGACGGCACATAATTTACCGCACTGGCTTCGTAAAAAGAAGATTTTCTTATCTGTATATTTATTTTGAAAAATATCATGCATCACATCCTTGTCTAAATAATCTTTAGGACCCAATATCACTTCTGGAGCAATGCTATCAAATTTTTTTATTAAAGGTAATCTCATTTTTTTCATATCTAGATACCTAGTTATATCATCCAAAAACTCTGAAGGATCTTCTGTACCATCATCAAGATCTTTATTACGTGTATAAGTTTCGTAATAATCGTTTAAGATTTTAAAATCAGAGTAGTTTTTAGAAGATGCTCCAAAGTTTTCCGAAATAAAATCGTTTACAATTGGAATCTTTCTTACACTTGCATAGAAAGGGGAGGGGGGCAAGGATTTTAGTAGCTCCTCACTATAATCATCTTTAGATTTTTTTGCCCAACGATAATCATTGTGGGTTTCATCTAATTTATTAGAATTTGCTGGTATCAACCTTTTTATTTGTTCGATGGCTAAATCTCCAAATACACCATATAAAACCCAACTTAGTTTCTGAAGAGAAAGATACGTATCAAACTCTTCCGAAACCCAATTTTCTAAACGAGAATCTTTACTAGTTTGTTCTTCTATAAAATCGATTACTTTTACAAATTTTTCAGTTTCTAATTCTAGGTCAAAATCATAAACGTTCTGTTTTTGAATTAATAGGTAAGCTTCTTCTGGAGATGAAGTCTTATTCTCCTTCATAAATTTGTCAACATCAGCTTGGTTTTCTGAAATTTTTTGTTGAAGTGCCTCATGTACTAGTTTTCTTTCATTTGTAACAATTTCAGAATAAGAAGACTCTCTTGAAGCATCATATTTGAAATCATTCGCTTTGTTTGCGATAAAAGGAATGTAAGTCAAACGTTGAGGATCAGTAGTCGCTAAATCTATCTTATCTTTCAATTCAGGAAACTTAGAGACTAATTCTTTTCTTGCACCTTCATACCAAACCTTATGATGTATTGTTACGGTACTTTTATCTTCTGAACTAAAGTCTTTTATGAAATCTAAATTAGTGGAGTCCACTTTAAAAAATACTTTAACACCTTTTCCTCTTGGTGAGATAAATGCCATGTAAGGTTTGATGTTTTTAGTACCCTTCCAGATGCGGTTTAAACACTCTATAGCATGTTGTTTGTCTTTTAGTCCATCTATATCAAAACAGAACCTACCAGTGTGTTTAAATTGCATTCTTTCTGGGGCTCTGGTGTTTGTTTTGAGAGATATCATTATTGCAGGTAAGAAAGGCTTTACGGCAGAGAGGTCTCCTCCTGAAGCGTCTAACAATTTCTTGATGGATGCCTTAGGACTAGTCATTTCTTCAATTAGCTCTTTTTCTGTAATTTCTTCTGCTCTGTCTTTACTGCTTTTTCCAAAAGACCTAGTACTTGCATTCCATTGGTTGGCGTACCCTAAGAAATTATAAAGATATTCTTTTGGAGAGGTAACTTTCAATTTATACAGCTCACAAAGTTCATCTTTATGTTTTGCTATAAATTTAGAACAGTATTCTAAAATACTAAATTGTTTGTCTCGTTTCGCAAAGTCTTTTACGAATTTGTCTAGTAAAATTTGAGTTTCTTCTTCTAGTTTTTGATATTCTGCATGTGCAGTTAACCGAGTGTAAATCTGTGGATGGATAGCGTGAGTTGAAAAATAATAATAATTATTGTTCATTGTTTAATGTTAAGGTTTAATACATTTTTATATGGACCCAAGTGTGGAAGCTATGCTTTATTATATATTAAAAGCGAGCTCCCTCAGTTGGTCCATAGCAGGAATCTATAAATGAGATTTATAGAACATTCTTATAGCGATTACGCTATTTAGTATAAGGTCTTGAGATTTTACTCGCTGTTGGTCTTCTAAAAAGGGGAGGTAGTTACTTAATTCCTATTTTGGTCTTAAAGAAGTTATGATTTTTAGACAAAGGAAAGGGTAGTTATTTTTGCCATAAGGTCATAATTTTAATTAGTAGTCAAGTTTTTACATCATTATCTAAGTGAGGTTAATGGGGAAGTCTTTTATGTTTTTATTTAGAATTAAATGTTTGTATAACAGTGAATTTTTGTTATTTAGATTGGGAATTGTTAGGAACAAAGAGAATAAATCATAATTACTTTAATGTAACAGGTGGGGGCAAGAGTCTTAATTATTTATTTATAGCTGTCTTCCCTATTTATTATACTTAAACTAGGTGATTTTAGCATTCTCCAATCATAGATTAATTTCGATACTTTAATTCTACTGACTTCAAAGATAAGGATGAAGGTAAAAAGTAGATATTTAGGCAATATGAAACCTTAATAATTATCTAAATTGGAAACTAAACGAGACATAATCCTATGCCTAAATTCATCGGGTTTTATGACAGTTAGATCTTCACCAAATGACAAAATCATTTTTTCTAATTCAAAGTTAGGAATGACTTCAATTGAAAAAATATACCCATTCTTATCTTCTCCAATTTTTCTTTGTGAGCCATGAAGTGGCTTTGTTTTTATGTATGGAGAAACTGATGTACTTGCGTTGAATATAATTTTTATTAAATCTTGATTTTTCAACTTTGATACTCCAATAATATCTTCAAAATATTCATCAAAATTAATTTTAGTATTTGGAATATACATTTCCTTACCAACTTTAAGGGATTTTATTCTATCTAAAGCTAAATTTGTTAAGTTTTCGTAATCTCCATTTTTCCCAAATATAAACCATCTATTATTGTACTGCTTTAAATGGTATGGGTGAAAAACAACGATTTGTGCTTCATCACTTTTAAATGATTTATATAATATTTCTAACGTTTGATGATATATAATAGAATTATATAGAGGAGTAATAAATTCAACACCTTTTAAAAACTCATTGGAATCAAAACTTATTATTTCCTGAGGCTGATCTGTTAAGTTAAAAGAATTATCTAATTTAGGTAATAATTCATTCACCCATTCAAACTGAGGTAATCCTTTAAAACGGCTTAATACTAGCATTGCAGATTTTAACTGCTCAACTTCACTCTCATTGATTGGCTCGTTATTAATGGAAAAATCAAAGTCGCTATAGTTATAATAAACATTTCTGCCAATTTTGTTTTTTTTCAATGGAATAGAATATCCCTGAGGGGATTCCATATAGCGAATATCTTCATATAACTGTCTTTTCTTAATTCCATTGGAATTAGGTTCAAACTCATATAATGAATTATTACAAGCCTTCAGTAGGTCTTCAATGAAATATCTTTTACCTGGATTTCTAAAACATTGGTCTAATGTTTTGTATCTTATTAATGCATTTTTTGTAACTGACATGCGTATGAATTATATATATATATAAATTTTCTATTTCTAAAATTAAAATTACTGATATTTATTACTACAATTCATGTGTTCATTAAAAATCAATATCCCCATTTACAATAACTTTATTTTCAATATAAGTGAGTAATTCTTGATGATTCTTAGTGCCCGAAATTAACACATTTATCAATGTTCTTTCCGGTATAAAAAAATCATCATCTACCATTTCTTTCAATTTATCTTTCCGTTTTTTAAAAAAATCTTCCAAATAACATAGTTTAGGATTGTTTTCCAAGTCTATCATTTCCATTTTATAGATGGCATCTCTAGCCTTTAAAACGGCTAAATTACTTGACATTGAGAACAAGCCTTTGGAGGTCAAGTTTAGAGCTTCCATTACTGTATATCTGAACGGTATATTGCCAATGCGTAAAAGAAGTAACCTGGTCTGATAGATCTTAATGTTTTCACTATTATCTTCAATAGCTAAAGAAGTACACAAATAGCCTACACTAACCATCATCTGCAATATATCAACATCATCTGAAAGCTCTATATCCAACATTACCAGGAAGCAATTACCTAAATTTTCATAATCTTCAACAAATTTCAGCTGTTGGGGGTCTCTTTTAACAGAACGATAAACATCTAAAAGGAGGGGTATTGTTTCTTTTTTATTACCTTTTCCATATAATTGAATTGCCTTCCTTGCTTTTATACATAACTCTGACAAAGGTTTTAACAGGGTACTACTTTTATCTGAAAAAAAATTTATCTGCATTCCTGTTTTATGAATTACAAATGAAATTTTAGAAAGCACTCCATTTAAATAAAACATTGCAACATAGTCAGCAAGAGTTGAGTCTAATTTTTCCTCTTCAAAAGGTTTTTCTAAACTCCACCTAATATTATCTATGTTATAAGATATGGTGTTAAAAAACAAGGATTTATTCAAGTATTTGTCAACATCATTTCCTACAATATTAATTTTCAGATTTCTATCTTCAACCGATCCTCTTATTCTGGAAGGGGTCTTAACATTGTAAACAACAGACTCATTCCTCAGTACTTCAAATTTATCATAACTGAATGTAAATGGTTTTCGAGATATTTCCCCAGATATTTCTCCAATATTTGTAATAAACCTGTCGTAATCTTTACTCATAACAATCTTATTTTTAATATTTTGTACTTTTGAAACTTATATAAAAATCAAGTAACCTATTTAAGGAGTGTGTAAAAACGATAACATCAGTTTTTTCCATCTGAGCCGGAATACATGTAGATTCACCTTCGTGTGCCATAAAATTTCCGAATACCCTAAGGGTGTGCATATAAGTAATCATCCAGTCTGCTACATTTTTTGATTTTAAATCATTAATGTATTCAAAAAGGGATATATATTTATCACTTTTTAAATCAGAAATATCAGCTAGTAATAATTCTTCGAGTTTTCTACACAATATTCCCAATTCAAAAAAGCGTAAATTCCTGTTATTAATTTTATTAATTAAATTTCTTATTGTTTTATTTTTAAAAAAATATTTATTTTTTATTCGTACTAATTTAACAAGAATAAGTTCAAGACTAGCAGTAAGGAGAGGGTCATCAAACACTTTTTCTAGCTTATCTGCACCACGATTCAGGAAGCTATTAATTGTTTTGTCAATCAGTTTTGCTTTTTCTTCATTCACCTCGACAAAATATATTGTATTCAGTTCAGAATTTGTATTTAACGAGTCAATTGCCTTCTCAATAAGAATAGGGAGTATTGCATCTACAGAGTTTTTCTGAAAACCAGCACCCAGTATAGGAAGAGCAATACTAGCAACCTTCATTTTTTTATAATGAAGAAGCGCAATGGTTCCAAACAGGTCGGACAATGCGCTTTCTCCTGTACCGCTTTGGTTAATACTTGTTTTAATACTCTCTATACATACAATCTGTTTAAAAGGTTGGCTAGATATTTCAGAACTAACCCAGCAGTTTAATGAAGATCTTAAATCGAGTTGAGGTGTTTGTGAAAGATTCCCTAAGACTATTCCTGTATTGTCTAATAGTGCTTTTATTACAGTCCCTTCTGCAGGAGCATATTGATTATGATAGGCTGAAAGTACAAGAACATCTACATTAAACTGCAGTTTGGTGATATCCTGATTGTGTACTTCAATTGTTTTTATACCGCTTGTTGTTGGAACGGAAATTATATTTATAAGACTCATGTTTTTTTTAAGTTCTGTTAATTTGTTCTAAAGTATTCTGAATTTATTTCGATAAAGATACCTTTGTGATTGGGGAATAATGGAAAAATATTTTTTAATATTGCTTCAGATTTTACTATTATCTTCTGTATGTAATATACTTCAATATTTGTAGGAACCAATACCTCTGAGCACATTATCCGCTTACTTTCAGCATCTTCAACCCATTTGCCTTCCTGTAATAATTTCCAATTGATATTTTCTAATTTAGCCTGGTCTTTGTAAAAATTTGTTTCTTTAGTAGAGGCATTTCCATCTGAGAATAGTGTTTTCTTTTTTTGTACCAATACATGAGGTATTATCTCCATTAACACAATATTATCTATTACCTCCATAACTTTATTGGAATTCATCATAGGATTCATAGGGTTTATGTAGAGTGGCACGTAATCCTGAATGTTACGCCCATATACTTTTTCGATTCTGTTTCTAAGCTCTTGAATTTTATTATTTGAAATATCCCTTTTTATCATTTCATTACTGTGAACGGTTTTATGAGATAACAAGCCATAATTAAGAATGGTTTCTAGATTTGACACATGTGTCATATGATAGAAGCCATTGTATGGTAAATTTTTGATTTCCTCTGATGTAAGTTTTTCTCTTTCATTTATTACAGTCTTATCTTTAGCAGATTCAAGGAATTCATTCATTTTTAAATTTACTCCCGCTATAAGTTCTTCATGTTTTTTTAATGTACCTTCCATAATTTCAGTATCAGGGTTATTCAATACTGAAAAAATTTTTTTATAAATCCTTAACAATCCTGATAACAATTTATTATAAATTTTGTCTAGATTATTTAAACTTTTTTTTTGAATTTTAATACTTATGAACCAGGATGAATTGCCACGATCCAATTCCCCATTAAAACTTAAATAATGAGGACTTAAAATTCTCTCCATTTTTAAATAAAGCTCCCCTCTAGTGTTTGCATAACTAAATGTTTCCTTGTAAATATTTTCCAATTCTGTAATACGAGCGTATTCTTTTGATTTTCTGATGGACTTAATAAACGTCTGAATTTCTCTTAAGCTTTCACTAAGGTAGTTGCAAAGCAACATATAGGAATTATCATTATATTTATTTAATATCGTCATTATTCAAAGTATTCAATTCTAATATTTCTACTATCAAGAATTAAAGTTACATGATCAATGCTGTCTAAAAAATCGAATGTTATAATAAATTTATAATCAGGATCAGATCCAATGTAGGTATATGTATTATTTTTAACGATTTTTAAATAAGCCTTCTTTTCAGATAAAGTAGGAGATATACCAAACAAACACTCCTTTTTATCTTCTGAAAACATTATTTTTACTATTCGTTCAACATTACTGTTACTAATAAAAACTTCATTTTCATATCTTTTATGAGAAGAAGAATTGAAAATTTCCTCTACAATCTGAACATCGTCAATTGATTCTCCAAACTTACTCTGAAAATATCCTCGTAAAAAATCCCATAAGCCATCCCAATCAAGTGTTACCTGAAAAGCTATCCACATTGATATTAAGTTATTTAAACCCGCAAACAATTCTTCCGCGGCAACTGTATATTCTGTGAATATCATAAATTCGTTAACAAAAACGCCTTTTTTTCTCTGCTTCATTATTTCTAGATAAGCTAGATTGACTATTAAAGGTTCAAGTTCCTCATGTGTCATTCCATTACTTCCATATCTTGAAACGTAATTTTGATAATATTCATTTATTTCTTTTTTTCTATCCATAACATAAACTTTTAATTAAAAATATGAAAATAATTGCAATCCCCTTTTCTTAATCTCCTTTTTTATCGTTTTAAGGTTTATTTATTTTTATTTAGGGATAATCCAACCAATATTTTTTTAATTACCTATAAGTGCAGTTACACTGCATTAATAGACTGTAATCTTGCACCATCATTAAAAAACAATTCATCACCTAAAAATTTATTATGATTAAAAGCCTTGGAAAACAAGATACAGTAAGTGAAAATGGGTTAACGGTTATTGGAGAAGCTTACCGTGCAGAGAGCGGTTTTAATTATGCTTCTGGGTTCAGGAAATTTGGAAATCTTAAAATAGTAGAAGATGTTGCTGGAGGTACTGCTGTAACCTATCTATGTGGCATTAAGGTTTTCGATGAAAAAGGTGCTTTAATTATAGATCGAAAAATAACAAAGGGGTTTCACTTTGAACGAGAGGCTGTTCGGAATATTGTATTGAATGAATTGATGAAAATGTTATCTGAAGTTCATGGAGGTGATGAAAGTTTTGACAAAGTCGTAGTCAAAGAGAAGATAGATTATCATTTAAAACAGGCTTATTATGAATCTTCATATAAGGCTATCTCGAGTTGGGCAAAAGATTTAGGGATTTTTAATAACTAATTATGGACGAAACAATTATTGCACTAGCTCCCTCAGTTTATTCAGATATTCAGATTCAATTAACCTTGTTTCAGCAAGGTGAAAAAAGCTATATCAATTCTGTTAATATCATATTTAAAAAAAAAATTATCAAGAAAATAAAATTAAATGGGGCTCTAAAAGAAAATATTCCTGAAAATGTAGATTCTATTATTAGTTCTTTTTTTAGTCGTAAACTAAAGACCTTTAGTGGTAGCGGGTCCAGCATAAAAAAGGAAGATAAGAAAAGAGCATCATCAGATCTAATGAATAAATATAATATCTAAAACCAACAAAGATGAATAATAAAACGGTAATTTTTGAAAAATATGGGCTTATAAATTCAACTATTTCTTACTCGGAAGTAGCAAATGCTTTTTTATCAAGTGGCTATACTTCTGCAACCGGAAATACTTATTTCAATTCCATTCGTGTGGCTGAAGGAATTCTTATTAAAGAAGATATTGGTGTGGGATACGCACATACATTTTTAAACGGCATTAAGATATATTCTATAAAAGATAAAACTCTGATAGCCGATAATACATTTCATTCTGTTTTCTATAGTGCTTTAAAAGTCAAGATGGAAGCTAAAAAAATGCTAATGAAACTTCTTGAATACACGGCAATTCAAGAAAATACTTTATTTGATTACTATGCAGCAGAAAAAATAGTTGAAAAAGTTTTAAATCAGGCTATTGATTCTGATCAGCGTACTATGGTAATAAATCAGACGGAAAAATATTTATCAAAGTAATAAAGTTTGAGAAAATAACTGAAGTGCAGTTTGACTGCATTCATCTGTTGTTAATTTGTAATGTTCAATTTAAAAACCAATTTCATGATAAACCAAAATAATATTTTAGGCTATTTACAATTTGATTGTCCGACCTTTGAACAAAAAAAGGCGTTATATGAGATGTCTGCTTTTATTGAAACAACAAACATTAATGATTTTTATATTTTAAGCGGAGCTGCTGGCACTGGAAAAACTTCAATCACTACAGCCTTGATAGGTTATTTAAACTATAAAGCAATTTTTTACAATATTGCAGCTCCTACAGGAAGAGCTGCTAGAATTTTAGGACGTAAATCAAAAACAGTTAATAGCACCATACATTCACTTATCTATAATTCAAAACCGACTCCTGAAACAGGTGAGATAAATTTTGTCTTAAAAACAAATCCCGTTTCAGATTTTACTGTTTTTATTATTGATGAGGCATCCATGATTTCTTCAAAAATCACAAATGAGCCAGGTAGTTTGTTTAAAAGCAGTAATTCATTACTTTCTGATTTAATTCGCTATGTGAAAAGTGGAAATTCTAAAAATAAAATAATATTTATGGGAGACAGAAATCAACTTCCCCCTATCAAGGAAACAAATTCGATGGCTTTGTGTGAAGAATATTTAAAAGGTAAATTTTCCCTTTTAGGTACTTCCCAACTATTAACGGAAGTAAAGAGACAAGAAGACGGCAGTTATATATTAAAAAATGCCATTCATATTCGTGAAGCAATTGAACAAAATTTGAGTAAAGTAGTTCTTCATGGAATCGAAAAACAACATTTAGAAACAGCTACTTCGAAGTATGTAAAAGCATATTTAAACAATGGTTACGACTCTGTAATCTCCATTGGAGCAACACACAATATGAATAGTGCATTTAACAATGTTGTGAGGTCAAAGATTTATGGAAAGAAAGCTAAATCTATTGAAAAAGAAGATTTATTACTAGTTACCCAAACATGGAAAAGGAATGGGTATCAACTTTATAGTGGAGATCATATTATTGTAAAGGAAGTTGACTTAACTAATATAGAATCCGTCGCAGGTTTGCATTTTGTTCCTGTAAAATTATTATCAAAAACCTTAGAGGGTAATGAAGAGGTTATTGAAGATTACCTTTTACTTGAAAGTATTTTTAATCCTGGTGGTCTTAAGCCTGAACAGGAGAATAAACTGAGACATGAACGGTTTACTAAAAATAAAGTTTATAGGGAATCAGGCAACACCTCTGATGACCGTTATGTGGGCGCAATCCGTACAACTTATGGACATTCAATTACCTGTAATAAGGCACAAGGAGGAGAGTGGAATCAAGTATATTTAAATTCTTATTTTATGCCAACACTTCGTTATCAGTACACGGCAGTTACAAGAGCGAAGCAAAACCTTACCCTTTATTAAAAAAGTAACTTAGAAATAACTAAGAGTATTTATTTAGATTCAAATTAAATTATATAAGTATAAACTAATTTATCTTAAAATTTTTAGATTTACGTATTCGAAAAAAATACATTTTATGGATTTTAATTTTTATACACAACAAGGACACAAACTTCTAGCAAAAAAAGAAGCTCCTTCAATTAAAAAAGCACTTGAGTATTTTAAAATGGCAAATGAAATCACTGAAAATAATGATATATCTAAACCTCAAGCCCTGTACAATTTAGCATTAGGGAATTACCTTGCTGGTAACACTGTAATGGCTTATAGATTAGCGAACAAAGCTAAAAGAAGCTTAGAACCTGCTGTTAGTAATTCTATGTTTAAAATGGATAATATGCGCAAAATGCTGGGTGAGGATAATATAAATGGTCTTATAAATTATATTGAAACTAATTTTTCCGAATTCATATTATTTACGGATTCCAATAATGATGATTTTGATGAAAATGAGCTTGATTTGTCAAATGTGGATTCTATTTATCCTTCCCCTGCTGTTATTACTGATTATTCCCCAAAATTTACTTTGAATAAAATAACTGATGAAATGTTGGGAGCAACGTTTGCAGGTCTATCAAGAAATCAAGATTCATTAATATATTTTGATAAGGTAAAAGGAGATATCTTGACCTACGTTGAAGGCTATTTCTCATCACTACTTGGCAATCAGACAAATTCCAATACAAAACTAGTTTCTAGAATAAGTAGTAATGATCCAACAGATTTTGTTGATGAAGACCGATACTTGCTTATAGACCGCATTTTTTTAAAGGATTTTTTAGAAGAGTACCAAATTCAATCAGAGGAAGAAGAGCCGTTCTATTCATTTTTGGATTTATTTAAGAAGGAAATATTAGAGGAATACAGTCATTATAAAGATATTACTATTGATAACATTTTATTTAGTTATCATATCCAACAAAAATTTCATGAACTATTTAGTAAACATCATAATTCAAAAGAAAATGAACTAAAGGAAACCTATTCAATCCTTTTTGATAATACTTGTAATGAGATGTCCCTTAAATGGATAAAGAAACATGTTTTTTGATCTAAAAGAAAAAGTCATGTGAAAACAATAGTTGTTTAAGATGAAAAAATATCTTAGTTAAAATAGAACTTTAGCCTATTTCTAATAGAATAAAATTAAAGATTAAAAAAAATACAATTAAAATCTATGTTTATGAATAATTTTGAGAGTGATTACATGTCAGGAGTTAAGGCCTATAAAGAACGTAATTTTCAAAATGCAATTTACTTTTTTGAGAAATCCATGTCAGCTTTAAAATTTGCAGGACTACCTGAGGAATTTGAAAAAGATTCTATGGAAACAGGTTATTTTAACCTTGGAAATGCAAAAAAAGAAGTTGCTGATTTTGAAGGAGCAATTGACTGTTATAAAATTGTTTTAAAGAGTAACCCTACACGGCCTGAATATGAGAGAGTATATATGGATTTATCAGAATGTTGTTTTGAGATTAATAATCCATTATATTTGAAAATAGCTCTAGAATATTTAGGTAATTGCACAAAATATTTTCCGAATAATATATCTGCTTATATGAATAGGGGAATTGCTGCTATAAAATTGAATAACCTTCCTATAGCGAAAATTGCATTTGAATCTGCAAAAAATCTTGGAAACAATGACGCTGAAGGATTTTTAAATAAGTATTGTTGATTAACAATATGATAACCTGGTAGTAGGACTATCATTTATATAATGAATTAAAATCCTGGTTAGGAAACATCTTTTGAAAATTATTGAGGCTTACTTTTTTTAGGAGAATACTTACAATATTGGGATTATAAATACAAGGTTTCCATTTGGGAACCTTGTATTTTATTTTTAATAAATCTTTTTACATCTAAATGTGGAATACTAAAAAACGCATAGATTAGACCGCATAAATATTTATACTATAATTCCCTAGAAAACGTTAATTCACTTTTACGAAGTCTATATTAGTTTCTAAACAAGCTCTTAAATCTTGATCATTAGTTCCTATCTGGAAATAATTCCCTGCTAAAGACTGGAAATAATCTATACCTCTGCCTAATATAATTCTCCATCCTGAAGATAGCAGAATTTGTCTATCATGAACAACATTAGAGAACTCAACTTCTAATTCTATATCATTTTCAAAAAGGCTATTTGCTAATTGATCAAAAGAGTATTTATTTTGACTTTGCTGATCATCGTCATCTGCAGATGTTATCAATTTAATATGTTTTACATCTCCAATTTTTACTGCTAATTCACAGAATTTAACGAAGTTGGAAATTTGATGATTTTGTCTAATATATGGATCTTCAAGTACTATTTCTTTAGCCCCGTGTAAATAAGGGCCAAAAACTGTTTCGTAACTATAACCAACATCACCGTAATGAACTTTTAAGTGCTTCTCTATCAGTTTTACTTTTACAGGAATATCTTCAACCTCAGCAATAACTTGATCAAATAAAGACTCAGTTTCATCTATAGGGATTTCCTCTACCTCATCTTTTCTTGGGTTTTGCGATGCTTTTGATGATTTACTCTCAGGACAATAGACAATTTGTTCTGTTCCATCTTCCTTAAAGAAAGATAAATTTATTGCAGCAAACTCATCATCTGGTTTACGCTTATTCATTTGTTCTTTAACACGTCGTCTTCCTTCAATGGCGTAAGAAACGATATCATTAAATTCTTCCTCTGAAGGCTCCCCCGATGGGTGTATGATTTTAAGTAAACCTGTAACTGTCTTTTTTATTGCTATCTCGTCTCTTCCTTGTACAGATGGTCCTAGTTTTAATCGTCTATTAACCACGTCAAAATATTCATTATTATGTTTAGACATATAATGAAAAGCCTCCGCCATATAATCTGTAATTAAACCATAATTAGTTGCGAAAAATTTATTATCCATTTTAGGAATCTCCCAACCTGGTAAGAATAAGAAAAATCGATCTTGTATTGCAAGATCAAATGCTTTAGGTAAGGTTATAAAAAGATCGTGGTCGTAAGAATTTACCAATTGTTTTATGGAGTGATCAATATTACCAACAAAAGAAAAACTTGCATTAGCAGTAACTTCTTGACCTCTAGAAAATCTTCCGTTAGCCATGTAGTCTTTCATTATTTGAATGGTATCAGTATCTCTAATTTTCATATTACCAACCTCATCAAATGCAATATTATCCCAAAAACCAACGGCACCTACTTTTTTACGTGCATTATTATAGAGTAGGGTAGCAGTACTTGCTTGTCCTCCTGAAAGCAAAGTTGAATATGGTGAAAACTCAGAATAGAAATAAGATTTTCCGGTACCCCTTGGTCCTAATTCAATAAAGTTAAAATTACTTTGAACCAAAGGAATTAAACGAGCTAGAAAATGTAGTTTTAATCTTAATCCTGAAGGGAATTTATCTGCTATTTCCTTTGGTGGATTATCTAAAATCTCTGGGTTTAGTCCAACACTTCTTAACACAACATCTATCCACTCATCTCTGGTGAATTCTTCTCGACCTTCAAAATATTGATTTTGATTAAATCTTGATAATTGAATGGGTTTTAAATCTTCAATATAAAAAGCATAATCATCATCTTCAACATCATTATGAGCAATAGTAACTTCAGCCCAAATTCCACCTTCAAGTAATTTGTCATTTTCTTTGTAAAACTTCTCATTTATAGCAATACGACTAGAATTAAAATTCTCCATTGCTGCCCAATGCCTACGTTCTTTTTCTACATATTTTACATGTATTTTGTCAATAAACTTATGACGTCCTTTCTGTTGAACCGTAGATTGTGCTTTATTTGCTTCATCTGCTCTTACGTAGTTTTTCTCTACAACTTCAAGGACTGCTTTTGAGCCTGCTATAATTTCATCAGGATCATCTGTTGCACAATATTTTGAAAGCAAAAACTCAAGTACAAACGAGGGTACATTTGCTGCTTTTTTTATTTGATGTACAAGGTCTTTCCGAACTACTTTTCCAGAAAAAACATCATTTAATTTTTTATCTAAAGTATCCATAGTTTATAAATAATCAGTTTCTAGATTAATTTCAGACAATATAACACCCGTCGCAGGTGCCTTTGCATATATAGTAAACTTCCCTTCAAAATCATCATGTAAAGACATCGTGATTTTTAATGATTGACCTGGCTTAATTTCTGCAAAACCAGATGTAGAATTTACATTTTCAGATGCTGCAGGTCCACCAATAAACTTATTATCTCCTATAGCTTCTAACATTATGTCAATAGGTTCGTCGAAGAAAGAATCTCCAAAACAAGAAATTTCAATTGAGGGTCTTCTTGTAGTTACATATCCGGAAACTTTTCCTTTATAAGTTAAGTTAATTTGGTAATCTTGTTTAGTTTCTATTCTTTTCGGTCTAAACGTTAGTAGAGGAGTTATACATTCTTGTAAAGATAATCCTTCATGAAAGAATTTTTTACCTCTTTCGTAAGTTGCATAATTCTTTAAAAACAAAAATTGTTTTGACTCACTTTTAATACCTAAATCTTCATTGGACATAAGAATGTGGTTAGAACTTGTATCACCAGTACCTACTACACACCTAGATTTTTCTAATGACCAATCTCCAGGTGGTTTGGTTGCATTGTTACCTGCTTTAAAACTATCTACAAGTACAAAACCATGATCTGCTACTAAAACAAATTCTTCATAGCCCTTTTCTTTTAGTTTAGCACAAACTTTTAATATTTTATGAATAGCACTATCAATAAGAGCTTGAGCATTCTCCGGTGAGTTTTCACCAGCCTGATCAATTTCTGTAGTAGTAACAAAAAGAATATCCTTCTCTTCAAATTGATCGTTCAGGATATCTTTTTCCCAATACCATGCACTCTTGTCTCCTAATAAACCTTCTGTATATTTAATTCTATCCTTTCTATTCCCAGAGGGGGTACCCTTTAAAAATGGTTCTAACTTATTATTGACAAGCTTTAATTCTAAATTCTTATCTGCTTCTGGCATTAGTGCTGCCATTCCATATTTTGTAATTGTTGGTATAAAGGCCAATGAAGGTTCTAAATTACAATCAAAATCTGCTCGATCTAATCTGTTTTTAAGAAATACTGCTAGTTCAAAACGCAATGCATCTGCTAAAATATATACAGTTTTCTTTCCATTGTCTATTAAGGGTTTAACCTTATCATTGAATAGGCTAATGTTTCTTTGAATATTAATATTAGAAACTCCTTCTGTTTCAATCCCTTTTTGAAATTTCTTTTGAACATCATCCATAAACAAATGATATTCTTTACGACCAAAGGCTATTACTTCAGTTAAATTAGGAGAGATTACAATTTCATTTTGAACACCTTTTTCAATTTCTCTTTGTAAACTATCTAAGTTAAAACCTGATGAGGTATACCAGTTAATAATTTTTTTAAGAGAATCTATCTTTTTTATCTTATCGGATTCAGCTTCAATACATTTTAGTAATTCACAAATTTTATTACCTAATTGCCATGCAGCTCTTCTTTCGTCGTCATAGATACTCCAAATCGATTTAGAAGAGGTTTCTGCAAGTGTCTTTGCTTTATTAAAATTTCTCTTTAATAACTCGTTTTTAAATTGAATAAAAAACGATGAATCTTCAAACGCAAAAGTGTTTATTTCTCCTAAATTGTTTTCTGCATTAAAGAGTTTACCTAGCCCAAGTTCATCACTCACTCTATTGGCATTAATTATATACAGTTCTTCAGTATCTTTTAAACTCCTTAACTGATTACATACCTTAAATATAACGTCTTTGGATTCTTCTTTAGCGATAGAAACTTCTTTTAACGACTTTGGAAGTTCTACAGGAAGATCAAAAACAAACTCACTAAACAATACAATTCTCCAGAGATGGTTTTGTATCGTTTCTACTTTTTTAGAAGTTACTTTAAAACCTAAGCTCTCTTTTAAAAATTGTTTTAACTCTGAGCTCCAGGATTTGTCCGTTTTTAAAAATGCTAATTGCTGATCTGTAGGATTTAAAAATGCTAATAATATCTCTGCTTGAGATTGAGCTCCTAAACCACTTTTTAATGAAGGATAGGAATTCCCTCCATCTAAAGCATCTATTTTATTAAAAGACGGGAATTTCTCATGTGAAAATATAGCTTCTACTTTTGCTGTTTTATCAGGTAATGCAGCTAAACAAATTTGCTTATAATCATCTGATGCCTCATCTGGAAATATAACGCCACCACCTGTAAAAATTAAAAAAGGATCTGTAGCTTTTTCATCATCTTCAATCTTCTTATCAAAAGGGACATAGAATATTAATTTCTTATCGTTTTGTTTTGGAATTTCATTCACCCAATAGTCTAAAGCAGCTTCCCTTTCTGTGATGACATTTTTAGATGCATCAAATACTTTTATATTTTCAGTTGCTAATTCTAAAACCAAATCACGGTAAAATAAATTAGAATCATAAATAACTAAACTATGTTTCCTGTCTATTTTGTCTAGCAAATATTTTTTGATATACTCTTTAATCATTTATAGTTTCAGTTATTATAAAAGTTTGTTTTGTGTTTCCTCCTTTACTGTTGGTTTCTTTCTTGTTTTTTTCTCCTTTGGCTTAACCTCACATATAGATTCTAGACCATGTGCAATTGCCATACTTAAATCTTTCTTACACTTATTAGTTACTCTATCTGGCCAAATACTATATGCTAAATGTGCCCAATCGTATTCTCCTTTTTCTAATTTTTTCCAACATGCTTCTGTGCTTTTACGCCATTTTGTATGACCAAATAAATTGTGTAAAGGAGCTGCAGTTATAAGTACGCCATCATCTTGGTTGGGTTTATATGGCAGTTGTGCCACTCGTAATAACTCTTCTTTAAAATCCTCTAACTCTTCTAAGAATTCTTTTTGATCATTGAAATCTTTGGTAGAACCATTGAGTTCTAAGGCCTCAACTTCTTTAGCTACTTCATCAAGCTTAGGATCGACTAGTTCATTTATAATTTTATATAAACTATTGTCATTAAGTTTTGGGTAGTATATCCAAACGCTGAATTTACCAGAAGGTACGCACAAATGCCAATAAATTGGTGATATACGCTTGTTACGTGAATAATCTTTTAAATGAGCATCAAAGAATTTTGAATGCTTATCAATTATCTCCCCTAAATCATTGACTTTAAAATGATCTACAAGTTCTTCTTCAATAGTATCAAAGGTTTCTGGCCAAAAATATTTAATAACTTCTTTTAGTTTATCTACAATTGGATTAATATCAGAAACAGTAGCACAATCTTCTAATACCTCAATTGGATAAGGCATTTTCCAAATTTCTTTAATGTTATCATGATATTCGGGTAAAACTAAATCTAAAGTAGATTCTTTTTTGCCATATAAAAACGGACTATGTTTTCTAGCTTTAAAAACTCCTTCATCACTCCATACCTTTTTCCATAATTTAATAATACGTATATCCCATTTACCAAAAGCAGATCCAATTATAGTCGTGAAAATATTTTCAATAAAAGCTTTTGGATTTACTTCAAATACTTTACTTTCAGAAGCTTCACCTGCCTTGCTAATTATTTCTTTAATATCAATTTGTTCTTCTTTAGAAATTGAAAAATAATTATAAACCAAATTATTCAACAACCTCAAGTTATCTAAATAATTAACTTTATTCTTTTCTAAAATCTCCTTTCTTTTATTTTTAAAAGAAAGGAGATTTTGTTCATTTACAAATGAATTTGATGTGAAGGCCAAACTTTTTTCTTCAAGTCTAAACACTTCTTTAACATAATAATATTGTTCTAAGGAGATTCTTTTTAATTCTTTGTTTATACTGGAATTTAGAATTGGATGCGGTAATTTATTAATAGTTCCATTAGCAAATCGAGGATTTCCAGAATCAGCTTCCATACTTAGTTTAATTAAATAGTCTACATACTCAGTATTCCAATAACCCAAACAGCTTAATATTTCGTCATCATTTGGAAATACAGTAATTATTCTCCCATGACTTGGAATTGCACCTGAACTTATTAGATGAGGTTGAAATTTTGAGGTTCGATAAGACCAACTTATTCCCTTTAAATAGTAATGTTTTATACCTTGAGGCCTAGATTTTATTTTACCTCTTTCATTAAAAAAATTACATAGTTCATTACCTGATTTCTTCCAATTTACACAAGAATTAAAATCAGAATAGAATCTTATACTTTCTTGACCCATTAGATAATTCGACCAACCCATATATTGATTTTCTTGCTCTGAAGTTGATAATTGTTTAATTTCCCATATATTCCTTACAAAACGAGGATTGTCAGCCGTTGCGAGACCTTGTTTCGCACCTCTATCATTATTTTCAAATTTTGGTGAATTAATGAACATTTCCACAGTTTTTTCATCCACCCAATAGCAAAGCGGTTCATTGGATATATTACTTAAGATCGTCGTATCAATCGAATATATGTCTTTATCATTTTTTTCTTTTACTAGTCGTTCTAATTCCTTAGCCTTGAGCTCCATCTTTGTAAGACGGTAAAATAAAGATTTATCAGTTATGCCATTAATTGAAATGGTTGCTGCAGTTTCCACCATAGCGTCTAGAACTCCAGATCCTAGATCAACATAAAATGGTAATCTATTTCGTTCGAAATACGTTTTCTTTCTCCAATTTCGAAGTGAACTCATAAAGAATATAGTACGGGTGGTGATAGCTCCTAAAAGTGAATTTATATTAAGCATTCCATTCATTCTATCCATAAATACAGCTGCTAACTCAGTATTTGATTCTGGATAGTTTAAATCAATATATAATTTAGTTCCCTTTGATGTTGAGCCAAATGGGGGATTCATCACAATCACATCATAACGCTTTCTACACAATTCAATAAATGCGAATCCCCTAGCTGTATCTTCGGCAAAGAGTAACTTTTGAAAGGCGTTATCCCCTTCAGCGTTTTCAGCAAAGTTTTGTAATGCTTTTAATACCTCATCTTCTGCGGTCTCAAAGAAGTCTTTTGATATTTTCTGATTCTCCCCATAAATGGCAGCCATTTCAGCTGCTTTAGAATCTTCTGTTCCACCAAATATTGACGTTTGAGTGGAGCCCCCTTTGTATTTATTGTACTCTGCTTTGGCTATTTCAATTTCTTTTTTTAATTCTTCTTCAATTTTAAGAAGCAGACCTGTTTCTCCTGCTAATTGCATTTTATCCCAGATTACACGCACTAATTTACCAATTGGTCCTGGTAAACTGCGGGTAAATTCGTTTAGTAAACTTGCATCACCCGGCATAGGTTCTGCAACGACTAAATTACTTTTCTGAATAGCCGGACGTTCTGCAGGTTGTAGCCCTAAAGACTTGTAACTTTTTTGAGCTCTTAGCCATAAACTTAAACCAGCTATTTGTATAGCTCTAGGATCTATATCGACTCCATGAATGTTATGAGCCAGAATAAAACCAGGTATTTGTTTTATATAATCTGCTCGCAAGTATTTATCTCTTAAATCTAGTAGTAAATCTGGATAATTGTCCCAAGCCTCAATGTATATCTTTTCAAATAGATCGAAGCTGTACAAACCAAAATGCATAGAACCGCAAGCAGGATCTAACATGAGTATTTCTCTTGGATCTTTTAATATTCTATATTCTATATAATTAGCACCTTCAATTTTAGCTTCAGGAATAGCTTCTCCTTTTTCTAAGAAGATTTCATGCTTGCGCTTTACCATATACTGGCAGGAGTCTACTAAGTTTGTTTGTCCTTTGGTCATTTCAAACCATTGTCTTCCTAGACTATTGTCTACAAGAAATTGAACTACATACCTTGGTGTAAAGAACTGGTTTCTTACGGCTAATTCACGACTATTTCTGGGTGCTCCAGAAGCATCTCGCATCGCACTAATCTCTTCTCTACTATTATAATATTGGTATACCCAGCCAATGGTTTCATCTTCTTCCCAAAGATTTATTGGTTGATGTCCTTCTTCTCTGTAAATACTTAAATCTTCATCATCAATAATGTCTAATAATTCTAGCATTACTTTTTCTGAAGGGAATAATAATGCATAGGGAGAGAACCTAGCAAAAACGGCAGGCAAGTCTATAGCCAATTCATCGAACATCGCTTTTAAAAACCATGTATAACGTACAAATTGATCTGCACTTTGGGCACCCCCACTAAGCTGATCAAAGACTTGAAAACCTTCTGAATTATACCCTTTTTTAATGGCCTCTGGAATTATATTCCGATCTTCAGCCATACGTAAGGCCGCAAAACGATTCAAAATAGTAAAGGCCTGTTCACGCACTAATTGTTCTACAGCTTCTTCTTTCTTGTTATTTCCTGCTATGGTCTCTTCTAAATAGCTAAGACGCTCTCTTAACAATCGTGCTGTCTGGATAATGGAACCATCATTAGTAGTTAACTCTTCTACCATCAAATAACTACCATCTGGACGAATGCCATAGTATTGTTGTATTTGTGATAAAAACTCATTCATCAACAATTTTTTAGCTGATTGAACAAAAGATTTGATCTTATTACGTGCGCCTTGCGTTAATGCCATATTACCAGTTTAATTCTATTGTTTCATCTTCTTTTAATTCACCTTTTAATTCGGTTAGTTTTTTGATAATACTATCCAAATCCTCTACCGTTTTTATTTGTTTAGGTAGACCAGATAAGTTGATTGTTCTTGATTTTTTACCAACTGTAGGTTTGGTCTTAATCTTCGTGTATTCTTCAATTTGCTCTTTTACAGATCTAAGAGTACTACCAGCTGCGTAAGCAGCATTAAGAATGTCTTTAACTCCTTCTATTCCTTGCTTATCTTCAATTATTAGAGCATCTAATCTATTTACTAATTCTTGCTTTTGGTTAGGGTCTAGACTCTTCCATTTTGCATTGTCTGTTACTGTTTTTATTTCATTTTTGTTTATTTCATTTTCTGAATTTAAAAATTTCCCACAATAATCAGATATTAAATTTTCAATGTTTGAAATAGCATCTTTTAAATCAGGAATTTTGCTCACAAAATCTTCACTTTCTACAACATCTTTTACTGTTTCAAAATCGTTTTGTGTAGCGTCTTTTAATTCCTTAGGAATACCATGGTCTGGTAAATCTGTAATTGCCTTTTGAAGTTCTATTGCTTTATTAAAGTCCTTCTTAACTCCCTTTTCAAAAGTAAGTAGTACTTCTTTAATCCATATGAGGTTATCGTATAAGTCTGAATCAGGTTTACCTAATCTAAATGCAGCATCAGAACCTTCCCCTTTTAATACTTCTTCAATACCTTCTTGTACATCAATTGCTTTTTGCACACCAGGTAAATTTAAATTTTCCAATTCAGTTTTAACCGCTGAATATTTTGTTTGAAATGAAGGAAAATGACGCCTTACTACTTCTGCAATCTTACCGGGTAAAGGAGCTACCACTTCACCTGTTAATTCTGCCAACCTTTTAACTGATATGGCTAATTCTTCCATCGAGGGTTGGTCTTGCTTATCGTAACGTAATATTCCAATTCTATTAAACCCATTTACATTGCGTAATGCATCTATAGCTTTTGGCCCCAGAACTTTTATATCCTCTCCACTTATTCTAAGTTTAATATCTGAAGAGATAAACATTAAAGCTATCAAAAATCGAGTTGTATCTTTACTCCATCCATATCTTGCAGCGTCGAAAACTTCCAATAATTTTCTACCTTCTACATGCCCTTCTTTATCAATAAATTCTTGAATAGAAACAATGGCATCATATTTTAAATTAATGCTACCGTCACTTTTTACAATATCAAAATGGTTCAATGCACTAGGTAATGATTTTAAGTCTCTAAAATTTAATAACTTTTCTGCATCAGAGCCAGGTATTGTTAAAGGAGCTTGTACATATTTGTCAAAAACTTTTTCAGCAATACTTTTCAATTTAGAGTTAATAGCTTCTCGTAATTTAGAACCTTGCGATTTTACTGGCGTAGAGGTACCTCTAAATATTAACTCACCTTTTTCAAAGGCCTGTAAGATAGAGCGGCGAACGTTGTTTCTTAATGATTGTGCTAGTTGTTTTTGACCATTTAAATAGTCATTTATCTCTTTGTCGGTTAATCGTTTGTTGGATATCTCTTCACATTTAACAATCTCTATAATATCATCTTCAATATCTTTCGCTAACTTTCCAAGTAAATAAAATCGAGATTGGTTTGTTGCTTCTGTGCTATTTCTAGTTAATTCACTTAACCTAGTAGCGTATTCATTTTCTTGAACAAAAGAAGTTTCAAGTTGAATTTCTTCATTAGTATCAATTAGTTTAAAAACTCTCATTTCCAAGTTAAGATTAATACCACTTTTTACAGTTTTGGTATTTTGTAATCTTGCAGAAGGTACTGGAGAGAAAATATCTTTAATTATACTTTCATATACTTTTCTTTTATCTCCACCCTGTGGTATGATTCTAGCCTTTTCATTTTCAATATTAATAATGGCATCCGTCATGAATCTTAATTCGCCATCAATTTCTTGAAGCGTATTCCCTGGCATTGTTTTAATCTCTTCAATTAATTTTAAAACCTCTTTTTCATTAGATTCTGAGCTTACATTTGTAAGCATTAAAGATGCTACATTCTTTGAAGAAAGGTGCAAGTCTTCCAGAAGCTGCAGCAAGCCAATAGACTTTGCTACTTTTGCTTGTTCACTCGTTTCTCCATAATAGATTACTACTTTATCAACAGCAGCAACTACATGGCTATATGCTTTTCTAATATCAGACTTTAAAACATCATAAATATGATACATACTAGCTAGTTTACCTGTTTCTAGTTCGGCAAAAGCTTCCTCTTCAGAATTTAGATTATCTGTTAAAATATCTTGAATAACTTTTATAGCAGAGCGTAAACCAACACCACCTGTTATTTTGGCTAGCCTCCCCAATAAAGCAATAATAATTTCGAAATGTTGAGGTAAGAACGGGTACAAATCAATGAAATTCTTTTCATCCAAAGACGCCTTTACATACATGGTTCTATCGCACTGTTCTAATTTGGTAAAGTGACGTAGTTTTTCACTATGTTTTGCGTATAATTGTTTTAATTCAGCAGCAGCATCACTAGATTTTCCTAATAAACGCTGTGTACATATTTCTTTGATGTCAGAAGCTTCAATTTCAGCTGTAACAGGAAATCTAGCATTCAGTTTATATAATTTATCTGAATTTAATCTAGCATTTGGATTATCTTCTGTTAAAGTCTGCTGTGCAGTAGCTAATAACCAAGCTTTACCTTTACCTATATTTTTCAGGTTCTCTAAAGTTCCTTGTAGTGATAGTATTAAGCTGTCTTTTGCAGCAATATATTGACCAACCTCATCTACTATAAAAATGATATTCTCTTTACCTGTGATTTTTTTAATTGTTGCTAATAATTCCTCTACTTTTTGTTTGTCGGAACTCATATCATCCACCTTTGTGGTTTTAAATGCTCTAGCATCTTGCCATATTTCAGGATACATTTCAGCAGCCAAGTTACTTGCAATTCCTTTTGCTCTTAATTGATCATTTAGCTTAATGTCATCCCAATCTTTATCAAAATCAGTAGTGATTCTAGATTTAAATTTTTCAAGATTCCCATCTTTCTGCAACATTCTTTCAAAATTTGCCAACTGACTATCTGTAGAATACCCAGCTAAATGGTATACCTTAGCAATCAGTAATTCAAGTATCGGTGGCAAAGTTCCTCCTTTTATTTGCTCAGTAGCACAATCTAATAAAATAACTGCCGGATCATGTTTTGCTATAATAGACTTAAAAACTTGCGCAATGGGTGCTGAATTAATTCTATTTGATAAACGTTCATGAAACGCCTTGTCATCAATAATCATCTCTTTTTTTAGTGCAAAACCTAAATATTTTGCAAAAGAACTTTTACCAGAACCATAAAACCCAGATACCCATATTCCAATTTCATTAGAACTCTCGTTCATTCCATTGTAAAGAGAGTCTAATATTTTTTCAAAATTATCTCTAATCTTTTCCGTAACAACATACTCAGAAACTTCTTGTTTTAAATTTTGCTCAGATGCATTACCAAAGGTTACTACCTTTTCTATACCTCTGTAGATATCTTTATCCTTACCAAATAATGATTTAATTTTTGTCATTTCTTAATTTTTAAAAATGTTTGGATCTATAGTTTCCGTCTTCAGGGTAAAATCCTAAAAATTTTAGTGCTGTACCTGATATTTCCCCAGGATAAAAGACCACTATTGGTACTTTAATTTTGGTGTAAATTTTTTGTTCAATGGGGCCAAATCGACTGAAGGGATGAATGGCTTCTAAATCTGTAATAAATAAAACTCCAGATTTTGGATCAATTTTCTCTTGTGCTTCCAGAATTGCCTTCTCTATTATTTCTTGGTTTTTTAAATTCTCCCCTAAACTTTGATACACTTCAAGAGTATCATCCTCGCTATCTACTGCATCTTCTCCAGCTTCTATTCGGTATTCATCTTTACTAAAAAAGGATTTGAGTAAATCGTGAATAGAAAGTATAGTAACATTAAAACCTTTATTTTTAGCAAGCTCAACCCAAACCTGATTCAAGTTTTGCTTTACGGATATAATATCATCCATACCAAAGGTTAAATAGCAGATAGTTTTATCACCACTATAATTATATGTTTTTGGTTCTAGCAGGTAATCTAAAAGGTCGCTGTATTTCTTATTTACATTCATTATTTATAAAGTCTTTCATAGATTTATTTTTCCAACTAATACTTAATAATTCACCTGAAAACTGCATGATAAAAGTTCCTTGGTTTGCTAATCTTTCAAATACAGGAATAACATCTTGAGGCTTTAATCCAAAGATGCTCCAATCTTTATGTGTCCATATATTATTGTCTGAGACCCCCCTAAAATGTAATTCGTGTGCTAAATAATTTGCTGTTAAATCGAAGATTCTAAATTTGAGTATTGTTTTGTTTCTTTCAATAAGTTCAAAATCGATAAGTGTGGCAATAATGTGTTGTGAAACCTTATTAATTGTTGATTCTGACCAACTTGAATTTATTCTACCGTCAGATAGAGCAACCTTAATAAAATCTTTAGGGTCACTGGACTTTAAATCATGATAACCATTATTTAATTTTTTAAAATATACTTCAATTATAAAATCAACAAGGAGTCTATTTGCCCTACATGTGTACAAGAAAAATATTTGCGTTAATACAGACATACTCACGTATTCTTCCCTCATTTCTTTTAGAACTTCAGGTATATTTATTTCGTAACCTAAAAATCGATCTTTAAATATATTTCGGACTATATCAATTACCCTATTTTCAGTGCTTTTCGACAACAAATCATCCTTTACAACACGTTCCTGGAATTCTAAATAGGGTTCAGAATTATCATATGCATCAATGAGTATCAACATCTCTTGAATAAGTCCAGTTCCTTTTAAAAGGTTTGAGTTATATTCTTTTTTTAATATCATAAAGATTAATTCAAATAAGGATAAGTTTCATAATCCTTCTCATCTGCTTTTAAATATTCCGCTGCAAAAGCTTGAATAAGATCATCATCTAAATCATTTATGTTTCCAATATTCTTTGGACCCTTTGCCTCATCAACTGATAGGTTTTTTGACAAGTTTATTAATAATTCTCTCGATTTGTCGATTGACAAATACTCTTCAAAATTACTAAGGCCTAATTGATGATGTATTTGTTCTTCATAATTGATGCTTAATCTAAAAAGATGGAAATTATTTGGTCCCACTTTTTCATCAACAACACTTTTAATAGCATCAAATGCAACTGTGTATTGAATATTCTTTGATCTTGGGTAAACATAATCTAAAAAAGACTTTGAACTTGAAGCGAAAAATTTAGTTTTCCACCATCCTTTACTTTCACCTAAAACAGCAACGGCTATTCTGGTTAATAATAGATTATTTATGTTTTCTTTTGTCATATTATTTTTTCTTACAATAATTTTAGGGCTATTATATTCTGAATTGCCGTACTTCTTGTAGAAGTAATACCCCTATTTTCTTTTATCTTGTTTATTAGTATTTAACGTAGCCTTTAAAAACGAGTCTGCCCATTTTCTATTGACAGTTTAGTTAAAATGAGCTACCCAGGTATTTCTGAGTTTTTTATAATAAAATACCTCAAAGTAAAAACGCCCCTGTTCAATTAAAGAATAGAGTAATACAAGAAATAAATATTAGTGTATTTAAAGCAATTTTTACTAATAAAAGATAAAAAATAAAGGTATACATTCTACTTAAGTAATACAATAAATTAATCCTAGAATTATGTAAATAAATATTAAGGAGTTTAAAAATATTAACATATAACTTTAAGAACTTTGTAATAGTTCTAAATTCTGGTTCTATTAGGTTCTTAGCCAATTCTTTTAAGGGGAGGGGTATGTGTTTATGATTAGTGATGATGAACTTCTAGATTGTAAATCTATTTTAATAATAGAAGATAGTTTAGCCAGAATTTCTTCAACATATTTATCCATTTTAGCTTTATAATTAAAAATATGAAGTACTAAAAAAAGGAATGAATTGACATTGTTTCTTAGGAGCTCATTTACTCTCCGAACACCTTATAGGAAACAAAAAATTATGTCAAAATTAAGTAAGAAAACATTTTTAGAAAATCACAGTTCATTTCCTGTTTTTCACAAGAAATTACTAAAACAAGGTGAGGTAGAATGGTCTTTATTAAAAGAGTACCCTCAAGATTATTATGCTGCAAACAGCGGGTCAGTTCCTGGGATGATTTATTATACAGATACAGTTGCTTTTGCAAAAAAGTATCATTTATCAATATTGCAAATTTTAGAAGAATTCGAAAATGAATGTGGACAACTAGAAGGGAGACCCACCCCTACCGATGAAACCCAATATTTTAATTGGCTTTCTTGGTTTGCTTGGGAAAGCATGATGAGTGAAGTAATATCCTTTTTAGGGAAATAAAATCATCACTTCTATTAAAGATTATTAGATCATTAAAATAGAAACGTGATTACTTATTTTTTTAGTTATAATTACTAGTGTTATGATCGTTATTCGATCATAACACTAGTTTTGTTTTAAAAAATAAGATTAATTAATAATTAGAGTTTATGTAATCTATTAAAATATTTTTATTACTATCATCTAGTCTTATGCAAAAATCTAATAAATCGCTATTACTTTCATTAGAAAATTTATTCCATAGATGCACGTCCATATTAGTTTTTGAAAACATCGCTTTAAAATCTGCGAATGACACCTTAATTCTAAAGGCTAATAATTTTTGTAATATTGATTTTGTTAACATAATTTTTTTAAGTTTATTTTAAGTAATTAAATGGTCATTAATAATTGTACTATAGTTTGTAATGGTTTTACTTTTAGAACTATTAGAATAGTAGTATTTTCGTCTAGTGTTTTATGTCTTGCTCTTGCTTCTATTCGATTGTATATCGATTGTTTAACATAATGCGTGGTTATCCGTATAGTTCTATGGCTAATACAGGTTTTTTTAATATTGAATTTCCATTACAGCTAACGTAAATTAAGTTATTTGTCCTCTAGAATGACAAATAAAATAATTAATGTAACATGTTTTTAAGAGAACAATACATCAATTAAGTCAGACTTCTTAAAATAAGTCCTTTGACCTACTTTAAAAGGTTGTAGAATCTCCTTTTTGCTCCAGTCATTGATGCAATTCAGGCTAACATCGAAAAATTTTGCAGTTTCTTTTCTAGTAAGATGGGGTTTGTCTGTAGAGATTAGATCTTTAACTTTTGGGTTTGCTGTGAACTTTATTAGTTCAAGTTTTAGTGCACAACTAATAAAGTTTGCTAATTCTTTTGGCGATAATTGAATGAGTGTTGATTTTACCATTAATAATTTTTTAAATTTTATTTAGGCAAAGGTCTAAAGATATGTGTCAAAAAATAGAGAGCTAAATAGGTCTATTTTTATCAAATTCTTCTATAATTTTTATTAATTCCTTTTTGTTTTTGTTATTAGTATCTTTTAGTTTGTCATATTGAAATTTCCCTGTATATCCATAGCTTTTTATAATAAAAGCCTGATAATCGTTTTTGAAAGGGGCTTTGTATTTGTCAGAAAAACTAAGTTCATTCCAGATGTCGGCCCATTTTTGATTGTAACTGTAATTCCATTTTTTTACTATGAATTCAAAAAGCTTAAAAGTTTCGTTATTTGTAAATGGGTGTTTTAAATTCGGTTTATTATCTTCAACTATTTCAACTCTTTTGTAGTCTTTTATCTCTTCTATTTCTTTAATTTTACTTTTTATTTTAAGTATTTTAAAATCTGAATTTTGTCTTGTATGATCTCTAAATGCATATCTTTTAATGGTTTCAAATTCCTCTATTGCTAGGTTTAATTCTTTTATGTATTTAGATAGAAAATCTTCTGTTTTATTTGTGAGTTCTTCTTTGTTCGTGTTTAATATGTGTTCAATTGCTATACTTGCTTCTCTGTAACCTGCCATTTTAAAATATTTTATTTTTTACTTTCTCCTAGAAAGAAAGGATGTGAACCGATTTTAATTGCTTTTTTTAGAGCATCAGCTTTAATGTAGTTTAAAAATGTCTTCTCACTTGTGTGTCCACTTATTTGCATAATATCTATTGGGTTCATTTCGCTCAAATAAGCATTGGTACAAAATGATCTTCGGGCTGTGTGAGTTTTAACCAAATCAAATTTAAAGCTTTTCTTTGTTACTTTTTTACCTCCAATGGTTTTTGTTATACTTGTAATTTCATCAATCCCAGCATTTTCGCAAACTTCTTTTATTTTTAAATTAATTTGTTGGTCAGGCATCCGTTTTGGAGGTTTATTGCCGTGTTTTTTTAAAATTTCTTTTACTTCTGGACGGAGTGGAATTATAACCTCTTTTTTTGTCTTTTGAGTTTCTACTTTTAAAAAAAGATTTCCATCATAATCATTTATATTTTCTTCGTTGAGGTAATTAAAGTCGGATACTCTTAAACCTGTGTAAGCTCCGATTAAGAATAAATCTCTTGCTTGGTCTAATTTAGGGTGTTTCGATAAATCTAGTACGTGTATTTTGTTTAATTCCTCTAGGGATAGATAAATGTTATCAACCTCCTCTCTGATTACTTTAAATCGTGGGTTTTTAAATTCTAAATTTGTATTAATTTTTTCTATGGTAGAGGTGTTTAAGAAAAATTTTAATGTTTGTATCAGTTTGCCTATGTAGTTCCTAGATAAATCTTGTTTTTCAGACCAATCAATAAAATCATTGTAAAAATTCATATCAATATTTTCAAAGTCGATTTTATAAACCTCATCATTGAACCTTTTTAATATGTTTTTAGTAATTAAGTAGTTTTTTAACGTTCCAGCTGTTTTTGATTTTTTTATATCTGGACGTTTTTTAAGATCATCAATAAAATCGAATAGACTTTTTGGCTTTGTTTTGTCATCGTTATCAAAAAAAGATTTAAAGTTTCTTTCTGTAAGTTTTTGATCTGGTTGCTTACCATTTTGAATTAAATTGTCTTCAAAGTCTTCTATACGTCTAGTTAAATTTTTGATGAGGTTATTTATTTTTACTCTGTTTTTTATGTGAACTTTATTTCTGACTTCTTGTTTTTCTTCATTCCAATCTTCTGGTTTTGATTTAAAGCCTATAGCTTTTCTAATGTCTACCTTTCTTCCGTATCTATATCTAATGTAAATAGAATACTCTTTCCCGTCTTCAGTAGTTTTTCCGTTGTTTAATTTAAAATTTATGTTAGCCATTACAATGATTATTAGTCCTGCAAATTTAATATTTTTTATTTATAAAGTTACCCACTAAATTACCCACAATGTTTGTTGTTGTAATTATTTGTTTGTTTTGATTGTGTTATCTTTGTAATAATATAAGGGGGTGGGAGTTGGTTTGAGGATAAATAAGACTTAATAAGAAAAGTGATAGGTATCCGCTAGACACCTCCAAAAACCCCAGTCATTCCGATTGGGGTTTTTTTATTTGGAATTTTTGCTGGAATATATAGTCTTTGGAATTTATGTGAAAATCTTGACTAAGGTTTTAGTAATAAAAAGCTCTTATCTTTAAAAGAAGAAAAGAGTTAATAACCATTTTTTACGAATACTAAATAAACCATAGCGAATACTAAATAGTCGTACTTAAGCTCAAAGGGAATCCTTATTTTTGAGCTGTGTTTATAAATACAATTACTATGAAAAAGAAAAATCTACTTTTAACAATCTCAATCTTTTTACTGATCCTTTCTTGTAAGAAAGAAGAAGTTAAAACAGATAACATTTTTAAGTTTAAAGAATACATAAGTTACACTACATCCGGAGTGGTTTCTGTTGCAAATAATATAGAAGTAAACCTTGCCAAAGAAGTAGAAGGATGGGAAGCAAATAAAGAAATTTCAACTGAAATTATTTCTGTGAAACCGCATGTAAGTGGTACCGTTAAAACAGTAAATAAACATGCTTTTATATTTATACCAGATGAAATTTTAGATGCAGATACAGAATATAGTGTTTCTGTAAATCTGGAAGAAATTTATAAAGACACGCCTCAAGACTTTGAAACTTATACTTTTCAGTTTAAAACAATTGCACCAAATTTTAATATTCAGACCAATAATTTACAATCGTATTCTAAAGAATTTCAATATTTAGAAGGTCTTGTAAAATCTGCAGATATTATTTCATTAGAAAATGCGAAAAAGTTACTGAATGCTTCTCAAAACGGAACATCAAAAAACATCGTTTGGAATGAATCCTATAAAAACGGAAAGGTTTTCGAATTTAAAGTTGATAGCATTCAACGTTTTGTAGAAGACTCTCAATTAGCCATTTCTTGGGATGGAAAAGCAATAAATGCGGAGTCTAAAGGTGAAAATGAAGTTCTAATTCCTGGTAAGAATAATTTTAAAGTACTTGGTTTAAAAGTTAACAATACTTCTGAACAGTATATTTCTATTAACTTTTCTGATCAACTTAAAAAACAACAAAATTTTGACGGTTTGGTAACCATTCAAAATGAGAAAAATCCACGTTTTATTGTCAACGGGAATGAGTTAAAAGTGTTTTTAGAAAATAAGTTTCAAGGCGATGTTTTAGTTTCTGTATTTCAGGGAATTAAAAATTCTGATAATTATAAATTAAAAGAATCTTTTAAGGAAACTATCACTTTTGAACAAAAGAAACCAGCAATAAGAGCGATAAGTAGTGGAGCTATTTTACCAAATTCTAAAGATTTAAAATTCAATTTTGAAGCCATCAACGTAAAAGAAGTAGATGTTAGAATTATAAAAATCTATGAAGATAATGTACTTCAGTTTTTGCAGGAAAACAGTATGAATAGTGATAATGAATACCAAATTATACGTGTTGGTAGACGTGTTGCTAAGCAAACCATTACGTTAATTGACAGCAAGACAACTAATACTCAAAAATGGAAGGCGTATAGTGTAGATTTGGCTAAATTGATAGATGCTGAACCTGGTGCTATTTATAGAGTAGAATTGAGTTTTAATAAAAGTCAGGCACTTTATGATTGTTCAGAAAATAAAAGTGTAAACTCTAATTTCGAAGAAGAAACGTATGATGATTTAAGTAAAATAGAGGACGAAGAAGCGAGAGAAGAATTGTATTGGGACAATAAATTATACGATTATAAAGATCGTAATTATAACTGGCAAGAAAGAGACAACCCTTGTTCCGATTCTTATTACTACTATAAAGAAGTAACTCAGAATTTATTAGCTTCAAACTTAGGAATCATTGCAAAAAAAGGAGAAAATAATTCTTATTTCTTTGCCATAACAGATATTTTAAGCACAAAACCTCAGGCTGGAGCAACTATTAAATTATTTAATTTTCAGCAACAAGAAATTGTAACTACCAAAACAGATTCAGAAGGATTTGCTAATATTGAGACTTCTAAAGCTGCAGCTTTTGCAGTGGTTTCTAAAGGTAATAATAAAGGATACATTCGATTGTTCGACGGGAATTCTTTGTCTTTAAGTAAGTTTGATGTTGCTGGTAGCAAAACAGAAAAAGGCTTAAAAGGATATATTTATGGAGAACGCGGAGTTTGGCGTCCAGGAGACAATTTGTATTTAACGTTTTTACTAAATGATGCAGATAATAAATTGCCAAAAAACCATCCTGTTAAACTAGAAGTTACAGACCCTAGTGGAAAATTGGTGTATAAAAAAGTAACATCAGAAAACGTAAATAACTTTTACAACTTTATATTTTCAACTACTCAAGAAGCAAAAGCAGGAAACTACAATGCAAAAATTTCTGTAGGTGGTGCAAAGTTTTACAAGTCACTAAAAATAGAAACTGTAAAACCGAATCGTTTAAAAATTAAGGTCGATTTTGATGATGAAGTTCTAACAGCCAACAAACCCGTTAATGGAACTTTAGATGTAAAATGGTTGCACGGAACTCCTGCAAAAAACCTAAAAGCAGAAATTAAAGCAAAAGTGTCTACGGCAAATTATGGTTTTGAAGATTACAAAGACTATGTTTTTACAGATCCATCAAGAGAGTTTTCATCTGAAGAAATAAACATTTTTGAAGGAAAATTAGATGAAAGCGGTTTCGCAAAAATTGATAGTAAATTAAGTATTGGTAAAAATGCTCCCGGAATGTTAAACGTTCAGTTTTTGGTAAGAGCATTTGAGAACGGAGGCGATTTTTCTATAGATGCTTTCACTAAAAAATATGCGCCATTTACTTCTTTTGTAGGTTTAAAATCTCCAGAAGGAAATAGGTATGGTTCTTTCTTTACAGATGAAAATCAAACTTTTTCTGTGGTTTCGGTTGATGAAAAAGGAAGTCCAGTGAAAAGAGATGAAATAGAGGTTGAAGTTTATAAAATTGAGTGGCGTTGGTGGTGGAGTTCTTCGGATGATAACTTGTCTAGATATACTTCTAGCACGTATAATAAACCATATAAAACTTTAAAAATTAGCACGAACTCTAAAGGAAATGGAAGTTTCAATTTGAATATTCCAGAAAGAGATAGAGGTCGTTTTTTAATAAGAGTAATCGATAAGAAAAGTGGTCACGCAACGGGTAGAACAGTCTATTTCTATAAAAATTGGTGGGAAAATTCTGGTTCTGATAATAAAGAAGCTGCAAAAATGTTAGTGTTTTCTGCGGATAAAGAAAAGTACAATGTTGGTGAAACTGCAAAAATTACATTTCCATCAGGTAGTGAAGGTCATGCGTTAATCAGTATAGAAAATGGTACAAAAGTATTAGAAACAAAATGGATGAAAACTACAAAAGGGAATACTTCTGTAGAAATTCCTATCAACAAAAATATGGCGCCCAATGTGTTTGTAAATATTTCATTATTACAACCACACCAAGTTTCTGAAAATGATTTACCAATAAGATTGTTTGGTGTAATTCCGCTTTTGGTAGAAGATGAAAGTACCAAATTAGAGCCTCAAATTTCGATGCCAGATGAATTACAGCCAGAAAAAGAATTTACGGTAAAAGTTTCTGAAAAAAACAACAAAGCCATGACCTATACTTTAGCAGTTGTAGAAGAAGGTTTGTTAGATTTAACACGTTTTAAAACTCCGAATGCATTTGATGTTTTCTATGCAAGAGAAGGTTTAGGTGTAAAAACTTGGGATATTTTTGATGATGTAATTGGTGCATATTCGGGTAGTGTGGATCAGGTTTTTGCAATTGGTGGAGATGGAAGTGCTGCTGCTGCAAAAAATAGAAAAGCCAACAGATTTAAACCAGTTGTAAAATTTATTGGTCCGTTTTATCTTAAAAAAGGAAAAACAGCAGCACATAAAATTACCTTACCAAATTATATTGGCTCTGTAAGAACCATGGTAGTTGCGGGTGATGTTACTAATGAAGCTTTTGGAAATGCAGAAAAAGCAGTTCCTGTTAAAAAGCCTTTAATGGTGTTGGCTACGTTGCCAAGAAAATTATCGCCAAAGGAAAAAGTTACGTTGCCAATTACCATTTTTGCAATGGATAACAAAGTAAAAAATGTAACGATTGAGGTAAAAACATCTAACGGAATAGCAGTGATTGGTCATAAAACTCAAAAACTTAATTTTGAGAAACCAGATGAAAAAATGGTGTATTTTGAATTGGATGTTTTAAAAGCAAACGGCATCAATACGGTTGAAATTATTGCATCCGGAAATGGAGAAAAAGCAACTTATAAAGTGGAGTTAGATGTTGTAAATCCGAATCCAATTACATCTAAAATAGTAGATGCAACTGTAGAAGGAAATAAAAGTCAAACTATTAATTTTGATACATTTGGAGTTGAGGGATCAAATACCGCAATGTTAGAATTATCTACCATTCCTCAAATTAACTTTTCTGGAAGATTAGAGTATTTAATTCGGTATCCACATGGATGTGTAGAACAAACGACTTCGAGTGTTTTTCCACAATTATTTTTGAATGATATTTTCGACTTAACGTCGGATAAAAAACGTCAAATTCAAGAAAATATAGAAAACGGAATTAAAAGATTAGGAAACTTTCAGCAAGCAAATGGAGGTTTGAGTTATTGGATGGGAGAAAGTGAAACAGATGATTGGGGAACAACCTATGCTGGTCATTTTATGTTAGAAGCTGCTAAAAAAGGATTTGTTTTACCGTTAACTTTTAAAAGTGATTTTATTAGGTATCAGAAAAATGCAGCAAGAAATTGGAGACCAGATTACAGAAATAATTATACAGATTTAGCACAAGCTTATCGTTTATATACATTGGCTTTGGCTGGTAGTCCAGATTTGTCTGCAATGAACAGAATGCGCGAGTTTAAACAAATTTCTAACGATGCAAAATGGCGTTTGGCTGCAGCGTATGCTTTGGCAGGACAAAAAGAAGCGAGTTTAGAAATTATGAACACTGCAAATATTAATTTTACCACTTCTAAATACAATTATTATTCTTACGGATCTGTAGATAGAAACCGAGCAATGGCTTTAGAAACCATGTTAATAACTGATCATAAAGACATAAAAGAGGTGGCGAAATCTATTGCAAAAGAATTGTCTGGTAGTAAATGGATGAGCACACAGTCTACTGCATATAGTTTATTAGCAATTGGTAAAATGGTGGTTAAAAACGGAGGGAAAGCCATTAATTTAGAATATACTAATAACGGGAAAACGGTTGCGGTAGACACACAAAGTTCTATGGTGCAAAGAACCGTTCAGGTTAAAAACGGAGCAAACTCTATCACTATAAAAAATGAAGATAACAATGTTGTCTTTGCAAGAATTATCAATTCTGGTCAGTTGCCTTTGGGTGATGAAATTACAGAAAGTAGAGGCTTGAGTGCGTCTGTTCAATATGTGGATTTGCAAGGAAAACCTATCAATATCAACAACTTAAAACAAGGTCAGGATTTTGTAGCAAAAATAATTGTGAGCAATCCTAAAAATGAAACTGTAAAAGACATTGCTTTAACGCAAGTTTTCCCATCAGGATGGGAAATTGTAAACACTCGTTTTACAGATTTTGGTACAACTACAAAAAGTGAAGCTCGTTATACAGATATTAGAGATGATAGAGTTAATTTTTATTTCGATTTGAATCAGCAGTCTAATAAAGCAGAAACAAAAACTTTTACGGTGTTGTTGAATGCAGCCTATTTAGGAAATTATTATTTACCAGGAATTCAGGTAGAAGCCATGTATGATCATGATTATTTGGTGAGAACAAAAGGACGTTGGATTGAAGTGATTAAGTAGTCACTGGCAATTACAAATGTCATTCCGAATGAAGTATGATTGTCATTCCGAATGACGCAGGAAGAGGAATCTCATAATCAATACCAAACTTGTGAGATTTCTCAATCACCTGAAAGAGGCTCATTTCGAAATGACACTCGAACACCTAAAATAAACTTGTAATACATCAAAATTGAAAATAACAAACTACATAAAACGTCATAAAAAGAAAACAATATTTGTTGTTGTTCTACTGATTTTTTATGCATTTTGTTTGCCAAGTCAGTTATTTACCAAGCCAACATCAACAGTAATTACAAGTAATACTAATGAGTTGTTGGGCGCATTAATAGCAGAAGATGGACAATGGCGTTTTCCGCATAAAGATTCCGTTCCAGAGAAGTTTAAAACCTGTTTAATTCAGTTTGAAGATGAACATTTTTATATGCATCCTGGTTTTAATCCGATTTCTATTTTAAAAGCCTTAAAACAAAATTTACAAGCGGGAGGAGTTAAAAGAGGCGGAAGTACCATTACCCAGCAAGTTATTCGATTGAGTAGAGATAATAAATCTAGAACCTATTTTGAGAAAGTAAAAGAATTAATTTTAGCAACCCGTTTAGAATTTAGAGCGTCTAAAGAAAAAATTATTTCTTATTGGAGTTCCAATGCGCCTTTCGGCGGAAATGTAGTGGGCTTAGATGCTGCTTCTTGGCGTTACTTTAATAGACAAGCATCTGAGTTATCTTGGGCAGAATCTGCAACTTTAGCCGTTTTACCCAATGCACCAAATTTAATTTATCCAGGTAAAAATCAGCATAAATTATTAGTGAAGAGAAATCGATTATTAACCAAGTTACTTGCTAAGAACATCATTGATTCTCTAACGTATGAATTATCGGTATTAGAAGAATTACCGCAAAAACCGTATGCATTACCTCAAATTACGCCACATTTATTACAAAAAATCAATAAAAAAAATAAAGGAGAATTTGTAAAAACAACCATAAATAAAAGGTTGCAAAATCAAGTAAATTTAATTGTAAATAATCATTATAATCAGTTAAAAAACAACGAGATATTTAATATCTCTGTTTTGGTTTTAGATGTAAAAAGTAGAAAGGTTTTAACCTATATTGGTAACTCTGAAACAACTAGAGAAAATCAAAAATATGTAGATGTTATAGACAAACCCAGAAGTACCGGAAGTATTTTAAAACCATTTTTATATACAGCCATGTTAGATAGTGGAGATTTGTTGCCAAATATGTTGGTTGCAGACGTGCCTACAAATTTCGGAAGTTATCATCCAGAAAATTTTGATAAAAAATATGCAGGAGCAATTTCTGCAAAGTTAGCGTTGTCTAGATCTTTAAACGTACCAACAGTAAGAATGTTGCAACGTTTTGGCTTAGAGAAGTTTCATGATTATTTACAAAAATTAGAACTGAGAGATTTAAAGAAAGATCCTAATTATTATGGTTTAACATTGGCTTTAGGTGGTGCAGAAAGCAATTTATGGGATTTATGTAAAAGCTATGCTTCTATGGCATCTACAGTAAATCATTATTCAGAAAACTCTAGTAGGTATTTTAAAAATGAATTTTGTGAACCTACTTTTTATGCTGATAAAAAGGTTGACTTCGGAGAAAAATCATCAGAAAAAATAATTTTTGACGCCGCTTCTATTTATTTAACTTTTGAGAGCTTGAAGGATGTAAATAGACCAAATGCAGATCAGAATTGGGAGTTTTTTGATGCTTCTAAACAAATTGCTTGGAAAACGGGTACGAGTTTTGGTTTTAGAGATGCTTGGGCAATAGGAACTACTAAAGATTATGTGGTTGGTGTTTGGGTTGGAAATGCAGATGGAGAAGGAAGACCTGGTTTGGTTGGTGTGCAAGCTGCAGCACCTATTTTATTTGATGTTTTTGATAAATTGCCAAACTCAGAATGGTTTGAAAAACCTTTTGATGAAATGACTGAAATAGAAATTTGTACACAAAGTGGGTATAGAGCAACTCGAAATTGTGAAGAAAAATCATTAGAATTCGTGCAAAATGCAGGTTTAAAAACAGCACCTTGTCCGTACCATGTTTTGGTAAATGTAGATGCTTCAGAAAATTATCAGGTAAATACTTCTTGTGAGCGTTTAGAAAATATAAAACAAAAATCTTGGTTTGTGTTGCCTCCTTTAATGGAATATTATTACAAGGATAAAAATCCGTTTTATAAACCGTTGCCAAAGTTTAGAAATAATTGTTTAGGTGTGGCCAAAAACGCGATGAAGTTTATTTATCCAACGGAAAAAAGCACCATTTTTTTACCAAAGAATTTCGATGGAAAAAAGAATGAACTTGTTTTAAAAGTAGCACACGCAAATAGTGAAGCTATTTTATATTGGTATATTGATAGTAAATATTTAGGGAGCACAAAAGAATTGCATGAGTTTGGTGTAAATTTAAATACAGGAAGTTACCTTATTTCTGCTACAGATAATTTTGGAAACGAAATTCATCAGCAAATAATAATAAAAGAATAATTTATTTAAAGTAGATTAAGTGCAGGTCAACGTAATAAAAGAGGTTTTTATCGAAGAGTAAGAGGTATACGTTCTAATTTTATAGATTTTTGGTATAACTAAACCTTACTATTTATTATGATATTACAAATTTCTACACCAATTAATGGGCAAACTCCCTCATCATTCTTAGACAATCAATTATTGTTTGTTATTTTAGGATTGGTTGCTTTGGTATTTGTGATTATTAGAGTAGCTAAGTTTTTAAGTGAAATGAATTCTAGTAGGGCTTCTAAATAGATCTAATTTTATTCATACTGTTTTCCTTTTCCTTTTTTAATTAAGAAAAAATAATTTATGTTCTAATCAATTATTTTAGACTAATCTTTAGACTTTTCTTAACAAAAATTTGTGTTATTTTCTTCATCTTTGCTTTCTGTATACTTTTAAGGAGTATAATGAATATATTGAATTCTAATTGATTATTTTTATAGTCAATTTTTTTATGATTTTAATCTATACAGAATGAAAATATACCCTATAGAAACTGGAAATTTTAAATTAGACGGAGGTGCAATGTTTGGTGTTGTGCCAAAAACTATTTGGCAAAAAACGAACCCTGCAGACGCTAATAATTTAATAGACATGAGCATGAGAAGCATGCTTATTGAAGATGGAGATCGTTTAATTTTGGTAGATACAGGTTTAGGCGCAAAACAATCAAACAAATTTTATAGTTATTATTACCTTTTTGGAGATTTTTCTGTAGATACATCTTTAGCAAAACATGGTTTTCATAGAGATGATATTACAGATGTTTTTTTAACACATTTACATTTTGATCATTGTGGAGGTGCTATAGAATGGAATGCGGAAAGAACTTTTTTACAGCCGGCTTTTAAAAATGCCAAATTCTGGTCTAATGATAAACATTGGAAATGGGCAACAGAGCCTAATGCTAGAGAAAAAGCATCCTTTTTAAAGGAAAATATCAATCCTATTAAAGAAAGCGGACAATTAAATTTTATTCATAGTAATTATAAAGATCAAATAGGTTTCGACATTCTTTTTATGGATGGTCATACAGAAAAACAAATGCTACCAATGTTGTCTTATCAAGGTAAAACAATTGTTTTTATGGCAGATTTGTTACCTACAATTGGGCACATTCCTTTGCCTTATGTTATGGGGTATGATACAAGACCTTTATTAACAATTAAAGAAAAAGCAGCATTCTTAAACTTGGCTGCAGACAAAGAGTATTATCTTTTTTTAGAACACGATGCTTATAATGAACTTTGTACCGTTCAGCATACAGAAAAAGGAGTTAGATTAAAGAACACACACAAATTTATAGATATATTTAATTAACATTATGAGAGTTTTAAAACCAATTTTATATACAGCTTTTGCTGGACTTGTTTTTACAGGTTGTAAATCAATTTCTAACATTCAAGTTCCTCAAGGTTCTGATGTAGCAATAGTAGCAGCAGCTAAAAAAATGCCATTAACACAAGAACAAAAAAACACTTGGGGACATTTAGATTTAGTAAAAGATTCTATTCCTGGAATGTCTGTAGACAAAGCGTATGATTTTTTACAAGGTAAAAAGAGTGTAACGGTTATAGTAGGTGTTGTAGATTCTGGAACAGATTTGGGTCATGAAGATTTAAAAGATGTTGCTTGGGTGAATGCAAAAGAAGTTGCAGGAAACGGAATTGATGATGATAAAAATGGTTATATAGACGACATTAATGGTTGGAACTTTCTAGGTAATGCTTATAAAGAAAACTTAGAGGCAGATAGAATTTTACACAATCCTTCTTTAGAAAGTCCAGAAATTGTTGCTGAGATACAAGCAGCACATGATATTAAAGTAGGTAATGCAGAAAAGACAAAAACTCGTTTTGAGCAAATGTTAAGTGGCGTTAAAGGAGCAGATGAAAATTTAGCAAGACACTTTGGTAAAGAAGACTATAGTGCCATAGAAGTTGCGGCAATTACAACCGAAGATCCTTCTTTATTACAAAGCATTGCAATTGCAAAACAAATGTTTGGTTTTGGTTTACCTTCTTTAGGGCAAGCACAAGAAGAAATTAAAAAGGAGTTAGATAAATCTATTGCTTTATTAAACAATGAATATACTGATTATAGAATAGGAGATAACCCAGAAGATCTTAATGACTCTCCGGGTTATGGAAATGGAAACACAGGAGTTTCTATTAAAAGTGAAGCACATGGTACACATGTTTCTGGTATTATTGCAGCATCTAGAAATAATGGAAAAGGAGTGAATGGTGTGGCAGATAATGTAAAAATTATGGCTGTACGTTCTGTACCAGATGGAGATGAGTATGATAAAGATGTTGCTTTAGGTTTACGTTATGCAGTAGATAATGGCGCAAAAGTAATTAACACTAGTTTTGGTAAAGGATATTCTCCTCATAAAGAATGGGTATATGATGCTATTAAATATGCAGCAGCGCATGATGTATTAATTATTAATGCAGCAGGTAATGACGGTAAGGATATTGATGTAGAAAGAACATACCCTAATGATTCTAAAGATTTGTTAACAGAAGTTTCAGATAATGTGTTAACAATTGGAGCTATGAGTTCTAATTATAATGAAACATTACCAGCTAATTTTTCTAACTACGGAAAAAAGAATGTAGATGTTTTTGCGCCAGGAGTTCAAATTTATTCTACAACACCAGAAAACGAGTACAAACACTTTAGCGGAACCTCTATGGCTGCACCTTCTACAGTAGGAGTAGCTGCTTTGGTACGTTCTTATTATCCTAAGTTAACAGCAAGCCAAGTAAAACATATTTTAATGAATTCTGGTACTAAAATTAATTTAGAGGTAATTAAACCAGGGTCTCAATCTAGAGAAAATCCAGAAGGAGAATTAGTTCCTTTTTCAGATTTATCTGTTTCTGGTAGAGTTGTAAATGCTTACAATGCTTTACAAATGGCAGACAGAATGGTAAACGGAAAAAAATAATTTATTAAACTTAAAAAGCAGCATTTTTAAAATGCTGCTTTTTTTTTGAACATTAATTAATACAAATATGAGAAAAATTTATTTTTTAGGATTGTCGCTAATCATGTTAACCTCTTGTAAGGTTATAAAAGATACAACTCATGTAGCTACAGAAACTTATTGGCAGCAACATGTAGACTATACAATGGATGTAGATGTAGACGCAAAAAACTACCAATACAAAGGAAAACAGACGTTAGTTTATACAAACAATTCTCCAGATGATCTAGATAAAGTGTTTTATCACTTGTATTTTAATGCGTTTCAACCAGGTTCTCAAATGGATATGAGATCTTTAAATATTAAAGATCCAGACAGAAGAGTAGGCGACAGAATTAGCAAATTACAACCAAATGAAATTGGGTATATTAAAGTAAACTCTTTAAAACAAGACGGTGTTGCAGTTTCTCATGAAACGGTTGGTACTATTTTAGAGGTGCAATTAAATGAATCTATAAAATCAGGAGAATCAGTTACTTTAGAAATGAATTTTGATGCTCAGGTTCCTGTTCAAATTCGTCGTTCTGGAAGAAATAGTGCAGAGGGAGTTGCGTTGTCTATGTCGCAATGGTATCCTAAATTAGCAGAATACGATTTTCAAGGTTGGCACACGCCTCCATATATTGCAAGAGAATTTCAAGGTGTTTGGGGAGATTTTGATGTAACCATTCATATTGATAAAGATTATACAGTTGGTGGTACTGGTTATTTACAAAATCCACAAGAAATTGGTCATGGTTACCAAGATGATTCTAAAGATTTAAAGCTGCCTAAAGGCGATAAATTATCATGGAATTTTAAAGCACCAAATGTGCACGATTTTATGTGGGCAGCAGATCCCGAATACATTCACGATGTTTTAAAAATGGAAAACGGAATCGATTTGCATTTCTTATACAAGAAAACATTAGAAGCCCAATATTTGAAAAACTGGAAAGATTTACAGCCTAAAACGGCTGAATTAATGACGTATTATAGTGAGCAAGTTGGTCAATATCCTTATAAACAATACTCTGTAATACAAGGAGGAGATGGCGGAATGGAATATGCAATGTCTACTTTAATTACAGGAAAACGTAAATTCGGTAGTCTTTTTGGAGTTACAGCACATGAAATGGCACACACTTGGTTTCAGTTTTTATTAGCATCTAACGAAAGTTTACACCCTTGGATGGATGAAGGTTTTACGTCTTACATTTCTAACAAAGCAGAAAACTTAATTTTAGGTGAAGGTAAAGAGAATCCGCATGCGGGGTCTTATAAAGGATATAGAACTATTGTAGCAAAAGGGTATGAAGAATCTTTATCTACACATGCAGATAGGTATCATACAAATTGGGCGTATAGTACAGCAAGTTATTCTAAAGGAAACATTTTCTTATCTCAATTAGAATATGTAATTGGTAAAGAAAATGTAGCAAACGGATTAAAGAAATACTTTAACGATTTCAGTTTTAAACACCCAACACCAAACGACATTAAACGTTCTATGGAAAAAACTGCTGAATTAGATTTAGGTTGGTACTTAAATGAATGGACAGAAACTACACACACTATAGATTATGGTGTAAAATCTGTAGATAATAAAACAATTACTTTAGAGAGAATTGGGCAAATGCCAATGCCAATGGATGTTGATGTAATGTATGTTGATGGTACTACAGAAAATTTTAATATTCCTTTAGAAATGATGAGAGGCAGTAAGCCAACATCGGCAACCATTTTAAAAGATTGGGCTTGGGCAAACCCTACCTATTCTTTTACGGTTTCTAAAACTGTAAAGTCTGTTACTATTGATAAAAGCGGATTAATGGCTGATATTAATTTAAAGAATAATGTTCTAGAAGTGAAGTAAGAATATTTTACAAATATAATTATGAGCCTTTCCTATTTGGAAAGGCTTTTTTGATTGGTTATATTTGCACCCATAAATTCTTAATAGATAATTAATGTTGTTTTCTTGTAAAATATTGCAACATCTTCATGTATTAATATTTATCAAGAAATTAGTTTTATAAAATATACATAATTGAAAAATAATAACACCTTACGTCTAAATTTCAACAATTTTTTTTACCTCTTTATTTTTGTAAGTACTTCTTTTTCTTTGAGTGCGCAACATGGTGTAACTGCTGTTTATGGCGATAATGGAGGTTTTTACACTTCTACCACAGCTGCACGTATTACTTATGATGATTCTAATAATTTATTAGGGTTTAAAGTTGATGGTGCAATATATTCTACAGGTGTTAATGATGCAATTTTATCAGCAAATAATATAACATTTACAAGCGGAATTTTTGTTTCATTTCCTATGCCTGCTTCTATTGATTATAATTCCACAGAGTTAATTGGTATTGGAACTAATTGGGGAGGAACTTCTCAAAATAATAGTGCAACAGATTATATAAAAACGTTTAACCCTATTGTTCCTTCATTTTTTGTTAGAGATGGTAGTAGTGGTTTAGAATTAGCAACAAATTTTTTTAATATTAAAAAGCAGGTAATTATATATGATGCTATTGTAATAAATCAAGCAGTAAGTATTAATGATGCGATGCCAGATATTATTGTAACTCAGACAGGGTCTCCTGGTAACACCGACAAATTTAAATTTATAGATAGTGCCGGTAATATAGTGGGGGCGGAAATAAATGTGGAATTTGGAGGAGTTTCTATTGTAGGAGGTACAGATTGGACTATTTATAGAGTGAATCCTTCTACAGGTACAGTCTCAAGTATTTTTGGAGTAGATACTTACAGAGATTTAAGGGTAATTGCTGTTAATTTAAGTGACTTTGGCATAACAACTAGTAATTTTAACCAAATAACTAATTTTGTACACAGCACATCAGGTAATACAGATATTGCTTTTACGGCGTATAATTCTGATGCTATAAAAATATTACTACCTGCAACAGATTTAGAAGTGTCAAATTCAATTATTTCTGCAGATGATTTTTGTGCACCTACAACAGTTAATTTTGTAACAACAATAAGTAATATATCTACTACTGAATTATCAAAAGATTTTACTGTAGATTTTATTATTCCTGCAGGTATGACAGCAACAAGTAACTCTGCAATTTTTTCTGAGGCAGGTGTTTCTCCTTTATCAGCAAGTTTTAATAATACCACTAATAAGTGGACTGTAGATAATTTATCTGCAGGAGAAAGTGTTACGTTAACGGTTAATACATCTGTAACTACGGCATCATTTCCTATAAGTTTTACAGCTACAGCAACAGGTGTGTTTCAGCCGGATAGTGACCCAAGTAATAACACACAAACAATTTCTGAGGCAGGTGAAGATAATGATTGTGATGGAGTTAAAGATACAGATGATTTAGATGATGATAATGATGGTATTTTAGATATTGTAGAAGGAACTGGAGATCTTGATGGAGACGGAATTCCTAATTATTTAGACTTAGATAGTGATGGAGATGGTTGTCCGGACGCTTTAGAAGCTGGAGGTACTGTTAAACAAACAGATTTAAATGCTAATTTTGTAATTACCGGAGCAGTAAATGCACAAGGAATACCAACTTTAGCAGCAGCTGGTGCTGGAGCAGGACAAAACATTGGTGATAGCCAAAATGGTAGCGTTTTAGCTTGTGATACCACTGATACTGATTTAGATGGAGTAATTGATATTATTGATTTAGATGACGATAACGACGGTATTTTAGATACTGCAGAAAATGCATCTAGTGGAAACCCAATTGCAGATTCAAATAAAAATGGAGTTATAGATTACAAAGATCCAACTCTTAGTGGTTTTGTTGATTCTAATTCTGATGATATTGATGATAGATATGATCTCGATTTAGACGGAATTATAGATCAGTTTGATACAGACGCAGATGGAGATGGTTGCCCAGATGCATTAGAAGGAGGTGCAAATTTTACTTTTGCTGATGTTGATGGAAATAATAGATTAAAAGGAGACGTAGATAAAAAAGGGATTCCTACCATAGCTACTTCTAGTGGTCAAGTAATAGGGAGTAGTCAAGATAATTTAGTACAAGATCTAAGTTGTAGTTTGCTACCTGTAATTATCAGTCAAGTTTATCAAACAGCATCCGGTAACGCCATAGAATTAACTAATATTGGTACCACTACAGTAACTAATATCAGTTTGGTTTTATTTAAAAATTTAGGTGCTGCCTCTGCAAATGGGGTTTTGCCTACGGCGGATTTAACAATTGCAAGTATACCTGCAGGTGGTTCTGTGGTAATAAAATCTTTGGCATCACTAACCGGAGTTACTTTAATAAATAACCCAACCGAAGTAACAAATACTGGTGTAGCCGATTTGGCTGGAGGAGACGATACTATAATTCTATCAAAAACAGTAAATGGATCTGCATGGGAAAACAGATATGATGTTGTAAAAAGTATTAGCGATGAAACATCATTAGTACGTATAGACGAAATAACAAAAGCAAATTCCACTTTTACGGCAGCAGAATGGCTTTCTTTTATAGATGATTCAATAGAAGTTGTTGGAGATTCAAAGCCAATTCCTGCAATAGTCAGACATGTAAATGCACCACTTTTATCAGAAGTAAAAACACCAATTAATGAGACTAATTGTGGTTTAGGCTTGCATAGAGTAAGTCCAACTATTCGTACAGGATCTGCTTGGAGTAATGGTTTTCCGGATAAATCTAGAAGCGTAATCATTAAAGAAACATACGAGCATTCTACAGGTAGTTTAAATGCAAGAATATTAGATGTACAAGGCAGTAACGTGTTAAGTGTTGGTAATAATCCATTAATCGTTTTAAATAATACCAATATTAATGTAAATGCACAAATCAGAATTTTAGGTACTGGACAGTTTATTCAAGTGCACGATGGTAATCGTAATGTAACCGGTAATGGAAAACTATTAATAAATCAAAAAAGTGAGGTTCCAAATGTATATAGGTATAATTATTGGTCATCACCTGTAGTAGAGTTTATTGGCGGAAATACGTATAGAGTTTCAAAAATTATGAAAGATGCTGGAGGTGAGCTTACTGCTAGTTCAATCTTATCAGATATTAATTTTGTTAGCGGTTACGATGGAGCTGTTGCGAGCCCAATACAAATAGCTAGTCATTGGATTTGGACTTATTTTAATAGTACAGCAAATAATGATTGGGTGCAATTAAAAGAAACGAGTTATTTATCTAAAGGTTTAGGATATATTATGAAGAGTACAGGTGCTAATGCACAATATTTTACATTTTCTGGAAGTCCATTAGATGGAGATATCTCATTTAATATCTCAGGAAATACAAATAGTCTTATTGGAAATCCGTATGCAGGTACTTTAGATGGTCATGCATTTATTCTAAATAATGAAAATACAATTGATGGTACACTTTATTTTTGGGAACACTCTGGTGAAGCAACAGATAGTGGGCATGTAAAAGGTGGATATGAAGGTGGTTATGCACAATTAACTTATGGAATGGGAGTCGCTGCAACTAGCGTTGTAGGAATAAACGGGGTAACAGATTCTTACTCTTATACTACACCAACAAGATATATTGCTATGGGGCAAGGATTTTTTATCTACTCAGATGCAGATGGAGGAACGGTGAATTTTAATAATAAGCAGAGAAGTTATCAAGCAACAGCGCCTCATTTTTTTAAAGGACAACAGAAAGAAGTTGCTAATAGTACGCTACCAATTTTAAAATTAGGAATGGATTTTACCAATAAAGACTATTTAAAAATTCATAGACAAATAGGTGTTTCATTTAATGAAAACCATTCTTATGCTTTTGATTATGGATATGAAAGTGTAATGATAGATGTTCAGGCATCAGATATATTTTGGAATTTTGAAGAAATGAACCATAAGAAATTGGTTATTGCAGGTGTTGAAGGTATTAGTGATGCTTTAAAAGTGCCACTTACAATTCTTGTTGATTCTGATGAACCACTTTTTTTAAGAATAGATGAATTAGAAAATATTGATAGAAAAATTTATTTATTTGATGCTGTAGAGAATACTACCAGAGAATTAAAAACGGATGAGGTGGTTGAATTAACATTATCAAAAGGAACTTATGACGATCGTTTTTTTATTACCTTTAATGAAGCAAAAGTGTTATCTGTTTCTAATGAGGTTTTAGATTTTAGTTTAAGAGTTTATATGGATAACAATTCGAATGCAATATCAATACGTAACAATACCAATCTTTTTATAGAAAATGTAGCAATATTTAATGTGTTAGGTCAGCAAATTAAAGCATGGAATCCAAATGTTGTAAATGAAAAAATTGACTTAGAAGTTGGTAACTTATCAACCTCTATTTATATTGTTAAAGTAAAAACAAACAAAGGTACATTTACAAGTAAGATTTTAAAAAAATAAAAAAGTACATACTGTATTCTAAAAAACCTTTCCTAATAAGAAAGGTTTTTTTGTTATGTAACAAATCTTACAAAACTGTACTTTAAAATCAATTATCTTTGTGGTTATGAATGAAAACTTAAATCCTGAAAACGACCATTTATCAAATGAAGATTTAGATGTAGAAAAAAAATTACGTCCGCTTTCTTTTGATGATTTTACAGGGCAAGATCAAGCAATAGACAACTTAAAAATATTTGTTGAAGCAGCAAATCAAAGAGGAGAAGCTTTAGATCACACACTTTTTCACGGACCTCCAGGTTTAGGAAAAACAACTTTAGCGCATATTTTAGCAAACGAATTAGAAGTAGGAATAAAAGTTACTTCTGGTCCTGTTTTAGACAAACCCGGAGATTTGGCAGGTTTGTTAACAAACCTAGATGAACGTGATGTGCTGTTTATTGATGAAATTCATAGATTAAGTCCTATTGTAGAAGAATATTTATACTCTGCAATGGAAGATTATAAGATTGATATTATGATAGAATCTGGCCCAAATGCCAGAACTGTTCAAATAAACTTAGAACCTTTTACTTTAATTGGAGCCACAACCAGATCTGGTTTGTTAACCGCACCAATGAGAGCTCGTTTTGGAATAAGTAGTCGTTTACATTATTACAAAACAGAATTGTTAACCACAATTATTCAAAGAAGTTCACATATTTTGGGGGTTCCTATTTCTATGGAATCTGCTATAGAAATTGCCGGTAGAAGTAGAGGAACACCAAGAATTGCAAATGCTTTACTAAGAAGAGTTAGAGATTTTGCACAAATAAAAGGAGACGGAAGTATTACCATAGAAATTGCAAAATATGCTTTAAAGGCATTAAATGTAGATGCGCATGGTTTAGATGAAATGGATAATAAAATTCTAATGACCATTATCGATAAATTTAAAGGAGGCCCTGTTGGTTTAAGTACCATTGCAACGGCCGTTTCTGAAAACACAGAAACGATTGAAGAAGTGTACGAACCTTTTTTAATTCAGCAAGGTTTTATTATGAGAACTCCAAGAGGAAGAGAAGTAACCGAATTAGCATACACACATTTAGGAAGGGTAAAAGGAAAAAGTCAAGGAGAATTGTTTTAATCTTTAGAAACAAGAAACAAGAAACAAGAAACAAGAGAAAAGAGAAAAAAGTAAGAATTCCTTCCCTTTGGGAAGGTTAGGATGGGCTAATGAATATAAAAAAAATAATACCAATTTTAGAATGGTTACCAAACTACAATAAAGCTTTTTTTAAAGGAGATTTGTTAGCTGGTATCACTGTTGGTATTATTTTAATTCCGCAAGGAATTGCCTATGCTTTAATTGCAGGTTTACCACCAATTTATGGTTTGTATTGTGCGTTAATGCCACAAGTTATGTACGCCATTTTTGGATCATCAAGACAAGTGGCAATTGGTCCTGTAGCCATGGATTCTTTAATTGTAGCAACAGGGGTTTCCACATTAGCTTTGGCAGGTTCCGATAGTTATATTTCCATTGCTATTTTATTGGCATTAATGGTTGGGGCTATTCAATTTATAATGGGAGTTTTTAGTTTGGGGTTTATTGTAAACTTTCTATCAAAACCCGTAATAACCGGCTTTACATCCGCGGTAGCGTTAATTATTGGGTTCAATCAATTTCGGAATTTATTTGGAGTAGATTTTGTACAAAGTGATCAATTACAGTATGTTGTAGTAGATGTTTTTGGTAGGATTATCGACTTTAATCACCCAACAACTATTATCGGATTAATTTCTGTGGTAATCATTATCATCCTCAGAAAAATCAATAAAAAAATACCAAGTGCACTAATTGTAGTTATTTTAGGTATTCTAATTTTAAAGTTTTTTGGAAGCTCTATAAGTGATGTTTCCATTGTAAAAGACATTCCTTCTGGGTTGCCAATTTTCGGAATTCCAGAATATGATATCGATCTAATAAGAGAGTTATTACCAATTGCATTTACGTTGGTAATGGTTGGGTATTTAGAAACCATTTCTATAGGGAAATCTTTAGAAGCAAAACAAGATGAATATAGAATAAGACCCAATCAAGAATTAATAGCTTTAGGAATCAGTAATATGGTGGGGTCGTTGTTTAAAGCATACCCAACAACCTCTAGTTTTTCTCGTTCTGCAATTAATCAAGAAAGTGGAGCAAGAACAGGTATGGCAGCATTAATTTCTGTGGTTATGGTGGTTATTACACTATTATTTTTAACACCATTATTTTACCATTTACCCAAAACAGTATTGGCGGCAATTATTATTGTGGCCGTTTTTAATTTGGTAAATATTAAAGAAGCCATTTTTTTGTGGAAAGCAAATCATTTAGATTTCTGGTTAATGTTAGCCACATTTATAGGAACATTATTTTTAGGAATAGAATTTGGTATTATGGTTGGCGTAGGCTTGTCTTTAATTGTATTAATTTATAGAACCTCTAGACCTTATGTTGCAGAATTAGGAAAGGTACCAGGCTCTAATTTTTATAGAAATAAAAGTCGTTTTGAAGAGGTAGTTATAGAAGACGATGTTTTAATTTTTAGGTTCGATGCACAAATATTTTATGCAAATTCTAGCTACTTTAGAGATAAGTTAGATGAAATGGCAGATAGAAAAGGAGCCGCTTTAAAGTTGATCGTTTTAGATGCAGAAAGCATTAATAGAGTAGATAGTACGGGAGTAGAAATGTTAAAAGAACGGATTAAATTCTATAAAAAGAAAAATATTACTTTTTTATTAGCAGGTGTAAAAGGCCCCGTTAGAGACGATTTTTTTAGAAGCGGAATTTTAGAAATTATAGACATCAATCACTTTTTTATGAGACCAAACGATGCTGTTAGGTTTTATAAGACAGGAGATAGAAAGCATCAAGAAAAATATGCGAAATATATTCATCAAGCATATCATTAAAAGGAATTAGTTTATATCCTGTAAGGTTTTTAAAACCTTGTAGGTATAATGGACAAGACCTACAAGGTTCTAAAAAAGACCTTGCAGGATAAATCAAAAAATAACATACATGATTATAGAACAAATTTATACAGGGTGTTTAGCGCAAGGAGCTTATTATATAGAAAGTAATGGCGAAGTTGCTATTATAGATCCATTAAGAGAAGTGCAAGACTATATAGATAGCGCAGCTAAAAATAATGCAAAAATCAAATATATTTTCGAAACGCATTTTCATGCAGATTTTGTGAGCGGACACGTTACGTTGGCAGAAAAAACAGGTGCAGAAATTGTATTTGGACCAACAGCAACAACAAATTTTGATGCAATTATAGCAGAAGATAATCAGGTTTTTAAAGTAGGTGATATTACTATTACGGTGTTACATACTCCTGGTCATACAATGGAAAGCTCTTGTTATTTATTAAAGGATGAAAACGGAAAAGACCACGCACTTTTTAGTGGAGATACCTTGTTTTTAGGAGATGTTGGTCGCCCAGATTTAGCTCAAAAAAGTGATGTTACAGAAAAAGATTTAGCTGGTTTTTTGTTTGATAGTTTACGTACTAAAGTAATGACTTTAGCCGATGAGGTTATTGTATATCCAGCACACGGAGCAGGTTCTGCTTGTGGTAAAAATTTAAGTAAAGAAACGGTAGGTACCATTGGTAATCAAAAAGAAACCAATTATGCGTTAAGAGCAAACATGACCAAAGCGGAGTTTATTAAAGAAGTAACCGATGGGTTATTGCCTCCGCCAGCCTATTTTCCTTTAAATGTAAAGTTGAATAAAGAGGGCTATAAAGACATAGATGAGGTGCTAGAAAATAGTGCAAAACCATTGTCTGTAGAAGCCTTTGAAATTCATGCAAATGAAACTGGTGCAGTTATTTTAGATGTTCGTCATCAATCAGAATTTATAAAAGGTTTTATACCACAATCTATTTTTATTGGTTTAGGTGGTACTTTTGCACCTTGGGTTGGCGCATTGGTAAAAGATATTAAGCAACCTATTTTATTGGTAACTCCAGCCGGAGAAGAAGAGGCTACAATTATACGTTTATCTAGAGTTGGTTTCGATAATGTTTTAGGGTATTTAGAAGGTAGTTTTGGTACTTGGGAAAAAGCAGGTAAAGAAATAGATACCTTAATTTCTGTTTCTGCAGATGATTTAGAGGAGAAAATTAAAGAAAATGTAGTTGTTTTTGATGTTAGAAAACAAAGTGAATATAATAATGAACATATTGAAGAAGTAGTAAATACGCCTTTAGATTCTTTAAATGATCATATTTCTAAGTTCCCTAAAGGAGAAGATTTTTACCTGCATTGTGGTGGAGGTTACCGTTCTGTAATTGCTGCTTCTATCTTAAAAGCAAGAGGAATTCACAATGTAATTGATGTAGCAGGTGGTTATGCTGCTATTAGAAATACAACGATTAAGAGAACAGCTGCAGTTTGTCCATCAACTTTAAAATAAAAATTATGAAAAATATTTTATGTATTTTCTTTATGAGTTTCTTTTTTATCAATTGTAACTCACAAGAAGATGTTAAGTCGGTTTCTACACAAGAATTAAAAGAATTACTTTCTAAAGAAAAAATTCAATTAATGGATGTAAGAACACCAGCTGAAACAAAAGAAGGTGCTATAGAAACAGCCACTTTTGCAAATTATTTTGATGCTGATTTTAGTAAAAAAGCGTCTAATAAATTAGACAAATCTAAACCAGTATATTTATATTGTAGAAGCGGGAAAAGAAGTCTAAAAGCCTCTAAAATTCTTAAAGAGAATGGTTATGAAGTCTACAATGTTTTAGGCGGATATAATAAATGGAAACAAGAAAATTAAATTTGACGATATTAGGATATCTAGGGTAAGCGATAAAAATTGGGTATTAGATAAACCGAAATATTTTGTAGGTAGTCCTTTTTGAAGATTTAATTTTTAACGTTAAAAAACACATAAAAAAGAGAGAACAAGAACCTTAAATTGGGTTTTTGTTCTCTCTTTTTTGTATTTTAGTTTTATAAAAAAATAGAGAAGTTTGAGTATTTATAAATCCGTTTTCATTGCATTTTTTTTATTGTTTGTAACAAGCTTAAATGCTCAGTTTTCTGCTGAATATTTAAAGTATCAGAAACTGCATCCAGAAGATGGAAGAGTCCGTTTACAACAAGAAACTAGTATTACAATAACGGTTGTAAATGATAGTTTACAAATACAGCAAGAGTTTATTGAAGAAGATTTGTATTTAAACGATGCTGCAACGTATAATTCTAAAAACACCTTAAATTTCTCTGCATTTTTCGAACTAAAGAATATAGAAGCTTCTTCTTTTTCTTTTGATAATAATGAATATATAGAAAATAAAGTAGAAAAATTTACAGAAAAAGATGAATTGAATCAGTCTTTTCATGATGATTCTAAACTGTTAAACTTTGTATATGCTAACTTAAAAAAAGGGTCGAAATCTAGGTTGAAATATAGTCAAGAAATTAAAAACCCTCGTTTTTTAACACCCTTTTATTTTGGTGATTATTTTCCTGTGGAACAAAATAAAGTAACCATTATTGCTGATGAAGATATCTCTTTAGAGTTTAAAGAATTTAATATTTCTGATGCTGAAATTACATTCCATAAAGAAAAAAAAGGAAAGAAGGTAATTTATAGTTGGACGCTAAACAACCAACCGAAATATGAATATGAGTCTAATACACCAAGTTATAAAACCATTTTACCACACATCGTTCCTATTATTACTTCTTATAAAATTAAGAATGAAAACAAGAAATTATTAGGTGAAGTTGCAGATTTGTATAATTGGTATTATTCTATGGTAGAGAATGTAAATACAGAAGCTCCAAGTACAGAACTGGTGGCTTTGGTATCTAAAATTACGGCAGATAAAAAAAACGATTTAGAAAAGGTAAAGGCTATTTATTATTGGACACAACAAAATATAAAATACATAGCTTTTGAGTATGCTTTAGGCGGATTTATTCCGAGAGAATCTAATGACGTTTTTAGAAAAAAATATGGCGATTGTAAAGACAATTCGAGCATTTTATACAGCATGTTAGCAATTGCAGGCATAAAAGGAAATTTAACATGGATTGGTACCAGAAGCATTCCTTATACTTACAATGAAATTCCAACGCCAGTTGTAGACAATCACATGATTCTTTCTTATGAAAACAATGATAAAACCTATTATTTAGATGCCACTGGTCGGTATATAAAATTCGGAATGCCAACTTCTTTTATTCAAGGAAAAGAAGCATTGGTGGGCTATGGAAAAGATTTTAAGATTAAAAAGGTACCAATTATCGCCGCTAAAGAAAATGCAATTATAGATGTAACTAATATTAAAATTGAAAACGGCAAGGTTATTGGATCCTCTAAAACTACTATTTCTGGGTATCCAAAAATTGATATTTTTCATACGTTAGAAACTGGAGACTCAGAAACGAAGTTGAAAAAATTCTATAAAAATGTGTTTGGAAAAGGGAATAATACCTTTCAGATTAATAATTTTAAAGAAACCAATAAATATCATTACGACAATGATTTTATAGTAGATTACGATTTTGAAATTAAGAATTATGCCAAAAATTTAGGAGATGAAATTTACATCAACCTAAATTTTAATAAAGAGATTTCTTTTTATAAAACAGATAAAAATAGAGAAAACGCCATTGAATACGAATATCAAAAATACTATAAGTATACTACTATATTAGAAATTCCTGAAGGTTATAAAGTAGATTATGTGCCAGAATCAATAACAGTTTCTAATGATTTATTAATTTCTAAAATTACCTATCAAGTAAAAGAAAATGAAGTAATTTACAATCATGAAATTGAGTTAAACTTCTTAGTTTTATCAACAGAACAACAAAAAGAAGTAAATAAAGAGATTCAGAAAATTGAAAGAAATTATAAAGAAATTGTAGTTTTAAAAAAAGAATAAGAACAAAACGAATTGACCAATAATCATGAGGTGTCATTCTGAATTTATTTCAGAATCTCCTATAACGATTTTTTATTTTAAGACCCTGAAATAAATTGATGGAGACAAATAAGACATGATTTTAAATAAACGAATGATGAAGAATAAAATTCACCTATTAATTGCCTTATTATTTGCTTTTCAGATTGCGATAGCGCAAGAAAAACCCTTTTTTGAAAGCTATGATTGGGAGGTAAATCCGAGTTATAAAGTAGATAAAGAAATTTCTGAAGACATGATTGCTGTTAAAGAAAAAACAGTGACAGAATTTTATTTTCAAGAGGAAGATTTAGTAGAATTCTATTTAGAACACAAAGTTTTATGGCTAAATTCTGATGATGCAATTGAGGAGTATAACAAAATATATTTGCCGTTTTCATCCGAAGCAGAAATGCAAGTGAATAAAGCAAGAGTGATTACTCCCGATGGAAAAATCATCAACTTAGATAAATCTAAAATTCTTACAGCTGAAGATGAAGAAACTGGTAATACTTATAAATATTTTGCTTTAGAAGGCATTACAAAAGGTAGTTTTATAGAGTATATGTATGTGGTAAAAAGACCACCAAGTTATACCGGAAATAAAATTTACATTCAAGATGGGTATTATAAAGACCAAGTAGCGTTCGATTTGTACTCGCCAAGTAATTTGTTGTTTAAATTTAAGAGCTATAATAATTTACCAGATGTAGAAAAAGATACATTAAGTACAGATAAAATACATTATAAATTACATGTTTCTAAGGTAGAAAAATTAGAAAACGAATACCAAGCTCCTTATAATGCTTCGAGAGGTTTTATTGTTTATAAAATGGATAAAAATGTAGATAATATGGACGAAGATATTATCTCTTATAGCAATATTGCACAGAATGTATATGCTTCTTATTATCCGGAATATTCCGAAAAAACAAAGGAGTTGTTAAAGGATTTTATAAAAGAACTAGCGTTGCCAAAAAATGCAGATCAAGAAAGTATTATTAGAAAATTAGATTTTTATATAAAATCGACCGTGTTTTCGCAGGATACTTTTAATGAAGACTTGCAAGATTTAGACCTTATTTTAAAAACGCAAGTAGCCAATGAAAGCGGAGTTATTAAACTATATATTGCTGTTTTAAGAACCTTAAATATAGAACATGAGTTGGTGATAACAACGGATAGAAATGAAATAAAATTCGACCCAGAGTTTGAAGCAACAAATTTTTTAACGGACTTTTTACTGTATTTTCCTACATCAAAAAAGTATTTGTCTCCAAATGCATCCGGAACAAGATATGGTTTTCCGTTGCCTTATGTAACAGATAATTACGGACTATTTTTGAAGGAAGGTGTTGTTGGAGATCAGAAAACGGTTACCGGAAGAATTGCATATATAGAGCCTGTAAAAGTTGATGAGGTTTTAGATGTGATGAAGGTAACCATCGATTTTAATAAGGATAATTTAACCGAAAATACCGTTCATTTAGACAGAGCTTTCAGCGGATATTACGCCATGAATATTCAGCCTTTTATGCATTTAATTCAAGGTGAAGATGCTAGAAATGACTTGGTAGATAGTTTTGTAGAAAGCATGACGTATGATTTTGATGTAGAAAAAAGAGAATTAATAAATGCCGATGCAGAATTGTTCGGAATAAAGCCTTTACAGATAAAAGTAGATTTTACTACGGAAGGTTTTGTAGAAAAAGCAGGAAGAAAATATTTGTTTAAGTTAGGCGATTTAATTGGACAACAAATAGAAATGTACCAAGAAAAAGAAAGGGTTTTACCGTTAGAAGGGCAGTTTCATAGAGGTTATAATAGAACCTTAACATTGCATATTCCTGAGGGCTATAAAATTACCAATTTAGACGATATTAATATTAATAACTCCTATGTGAAAGACGGAAAAGAATTGTTCTTTTTTAAATCTTCTTATCAATTAGAAGGAAACACATTAACTGTAACTGCTAACGAATATTATAAAGAAAACAGTATTGAAGTTGACATGTATGAAGAGTACAGAACTGTAATTAATAGTGCGGCAGATTTTAATAAAATTGTGTTGTTGTTGGAAGCTGAATAGTATTTATAAGTCATTGTTTTTTGTGATATTTTATCATATTGTCACTAATTTAATGTTGTTTTAATTCTCTATAAGTGTCTTTTTATTTCTTAAGGTTGTTCCACTGTATTTGCTAAAGTACGTTTTAACAAGGTTGTATAAATAGGTTTGTTTCCTAGTAGCATTGTAAATACAGATGCAGTAACTGTAGTGATTATTAAAGGTAATATTAACTCATAGTTAGATGTCATTTCTATGGCTAATACTAGGCCTGTTAGGGGTGCTCTAACAGTTGCCGAAAAAATACCAGCCATTCCTGCAATGGCAAAAATTCCAGGATGAGAAATTAAATCAGGAAATAATTGTTGCATGCTAATACCAAATAGCACACCTAATATTACACCTAGTGTTAACATGGGTAAGAAGATACCTCCAGGCACACCTAAACTGTAACTAAAAAAAGATAAGAGTAGTCTTACCGTAAATAAAAAAACTAAAAATAATAAAGTAAACGAATTGTCTAACACCTTTGTGATGGTTTCGTAACCACCACCAATCATATCTGGAGAGAAAATACCGATAATAGCAATAATAGATCCCACAAAAATACCTGTATAAAGGATTGGTAATTTATTAGAAAATTGGAAAAAATTTAAAGATAGAATTAGTACTTTGTTGTAAATTAAACCAATAATACTGCAAACTAAACCTAGAATAATAAATAACCATAAACTATAAATATTAGGACTAGGGAACACCATCATTTGTATAGTGGGTTTAGATTCTACTAAAATACGTACTATAAAATCTGCTGAACCAGCACCAATCATAATGGATGCTACGGAATAAAAGTTAAACTTAAAATGTCCATGCATTTCTTCTATTACAAAAATGATACCCGCAAAAGGAGCATTAAAAGCACTTGCAAGTCCTGCAGCAGCTCCGGTAGAAATTAAAGGATTATTTTCAAGACTGGTTTCACCAAAAGTATCTTTAATCATTTTACCAATATTAGCTCCCAATTGAATTGTTGGACCTTCTCTACCTAATAATAACCCACTTCCTAAAGAAAATAAGGAGGCTATAAATTTTATAGGAATTACCCTTTTCCATCTCATTGGACGCACGCCGTCTAAAGCACCTTCGATTTCTTGCACTCCACTCCCTGATGCTTCTGGAGCAAATTTTCGAACTAAAAATAATGCGATACTAATTGCTGTAATAGCAAATAAAATAGGCCATACCCAGCTTACTATATCACCAGTTACTGCATTTTTAAATAAGCTTTCTCTAAAGCTTTCAGTATAACTTAGACTAAGCCTAAACAAACCTGCAAAAAGGCCTACAAGAATTCCAATTAATAAAGCATAAAATAACAGTTTGAAATTTTTTGTACTCTCATCTGTAGATCGTAGATGTTTATTATGAGATATATTAAACGGTATCATAAATCAATTATTTTTTGATTCGAGTATTGTAAATGTCACCTAAAAAGTAAAAGATTCCTTATTATTTTAAAAGTAAGAATCGTTGGAACAAATATTTTAAGTTCAAATTTTGTTTGTGGTAAAATTACTAAAAAATGAAATTGTAGCTCTTTTTTTACTGATTTACTTTTGTTTTTTTATTGATGATATAAAGGGAAAAGAATACAATAGGAATTTGTAAATTAAAAGTAATTACTTACATAAAGGACATCTTAATGTGGGTTTTAACCAAAAAAAATCCCAAGCAAAAGCTTGAGATTTTAAAAAGTAATTTCAATAAGTAAACAAAAGTTTATCCTAAATATGTTTTTAAAAGATGTGTTTTAGATTGATGTTGTAAGCGTCTAATTGCTTTTTGTTTTACTTGGCGGACTCTCTCTCTAGATAAATCAATCGTTGCTCCAATTTCCGTTAAGCTATAAGAACTAGGAAGATTAATGCCGTAAAACATTTTTATCACTTTTGCTTCCTTGTTAGAAAGCGTGTCTAAGGCTCTGTTTATTTCAATGGATAAAGATTGCTTCATTAAGTTTTTGTCGGGTCTAGGAGACTCGTCAGACTGTAATACGTTGTATAAGTTAGAATCTTCTCCTTCTTTAAAAGGTGCATCCATAGATACATGTTTACCAGAATTTTTTAAAGATTGCTCTACCTCATCTTCAGTCATGTCTAACTGCTTCGCAATTTCTTTATTAGTAGGCATTCTTTGCTCTCCTTGTTCTAAACGAGCATATATTTTACGTATTTTATTAATGCTACCAATTTTGTTTAAAGGCAAACGTACAATACGAGATTGTTCTGCCAAAGCAGACATGATAGATTGACGAATCCACCAAACGGCATAAGAGATAAATTTAAAACCTCTTGTTTCGTCAAAACGTTTTGCAGCTTTTACAAGACCTAAATTTCCTTCGTTTATTAAATCAGACAATTTTAAACCTTGTCCTTGATATTGTTTTGCAACAGAAACAACAAACCTTAAATTTGCGGTAACAAGTTTATCTAACGCTCTATTATCTCCTTTTTTTATTTCTAAAGCTAGTTCTACTTCTTCATCAGCAGTTATTAGCCCAATTTTACTAATTTCTTGAAAATATTTCTCTAAAGATTTGGCGTCACGATTGGTTACTTGTTTTACAATTTTAAGTTGTCTCATATATTGTTTCTGGTTTTTGTAGATTAATTTTAAATAAATAGATTGCAATCATCACACGTTTTCATTTCTCCATAATATGTTTCTCTGTATTGATGGATCGTTTTAATAGGAATTCCTAAAAAATACTTTTTAATGTACGTTACTCTAGAATTTAGAGTTCCCATAGCAGACGAATAGTATTTTTGATATTTAGTTTTTCTTTGAACTTTAATTATTTTCATATATATAGATTTAAAGAAGTGTAAAAACACTTTTTTATAAAATTGTAGATGACAAAGGACATAATTTCCTTTAAAAAATTAAGAAGTAGAAAAACTAGAAAGCAGTCGTGATGAATTTATCAGAATGATTTTTTAAAAGACAAAAATCAAAAGAATAAATGCTCGTATTATTTTCGATGTAAAAAGAAGAATTTCTCATGAATCTACAATATACGAAAAAACGAGCGATTTTCAATAGAAAATGCTCGTTTTGTTTATTTTTTTAGTCAGTTTTAATCAAAAACCTCGATATAAGGATAAGAGAATAAATCCTTGGTTATCGCCCTGCGATTAAAACTTTAAGGTAACGCCAACTAAGAAGTTTCTAGTAGCTTGTGGGTAATAACCTGCTCCGTCACCAGTAACTGTATTTCCATTATCAGTATAATCATACGTGTAATAATAACCTCTGTCTACATATTCTGTATTAAAAATATTATTTACCAAAGCAGAAAATACAATCGATTTAAATACTTTGTTTGGTGTTATTTGATACACAATATTAAAATCAGACGTAAAATAATCGTTTAAAACATCGTTATCAGAAATAGCACTTCCAAAATTACTCATGTATTGTTTGCCAACAAATTTAGATAAGAAAGAGAACTGTAAATTGTCTATTGGTTTAAAAATAAACATGTTTCCTGCAATAATATCCGGAGAAAAAGACAAATCTGTATTTCCTAATGCTTGCGGAATTGGGTTTGCATCTCTCGTAATAAAAAAGTCTCTGTTTTTATTAGAACTAAAAGCAACATTCGGTTTTATAGAAAATTGATCTGAAACCCTAATATCTGCATCTATTTCTAAACCTAAACGGTAGCTGTCTCCAGAAGTCGCTCTTACAGGCGCGCCAACATCATCTAAAGCACCAGTTAATACCAACTGGTTTTTATAATTCATATAATAAATATTGGAGTTTAATTTAAAGTTCTCCGACTTAAATCTCCAACCAAATTCTAAATCATTTAAAGTTTCATGTGTGGTAACGCCAGCTTCAAAATCGTTTCTGTTTGGTTCTCTATTTGCAACTGCAAAAGAAGTATATAAATTATTATCGTCGTTAATTTTATAGGTTAAACCTACCTTCGGATTAAAGAAATTAAAGTTTGCATCTACGTCAATTGGAGCTCTTTTAGAAGTAATTCCTTTGGTTTCATAATTTACAAAACGTCCTTGTACATCTGCATAACCAGATAATTTCTCACTAATATCAAAAGTTGCTTTTGCAAAGATTGAAAAATCTGTTTTCTTAGCGTCAGAAAAATAATATTGATCTCTAATGCTTGCGGTATCTGTAAACTCTTTTCCCCAAATTACTTCACCAAAGTGGTTTCCTGTATAATTAGAATATGAAATTCCTGAAATTAGATTCAGTTTATCCGTTTTGTAATTGGTGTTAAAATTCACTACATAAAAATCGTTTTCTAACCAACGTCTTACAATAGCATCTGTAATCGGTATTAAAGAAGTACTACCGTCTTCATTTTCTACAGTTTTTATCTTTGTTCCTTCTAAGATACCATTATAATTATCAAAATCTAATGTACCGTCTTCATCTAAATCACTAATTACTTCTGTATCTGCTTTGTATTGCTCAAAAAATCCAGCACCTTTTGTATAGTTCAACGCTAAATTAGTAGACCAGTTTTCGTTTAACTTTTCATTCCAATGTAATTGGTAATGGTTTTGGTCATAATCATCCACTTCATTCTCATACGTATAAGGATTCTGTCTTCTATCTTCTTTAAGTTGATCTGCCGTTAAACCTTCCCAAGCTTGGTACGTAACTTCTTTTCCACCAAAAGTAACCGCTTTTATCAATGTGTTTTCATCGGTATAACTACCTTGTAAATAGTACGATTTTATATCAGAGCTTGCTCTATCTACATAACCATCAGAATAAATATTAGACAAACGACCTGCAATTTCTATGTGGTCGTTAATTTTACCTGTTGTAAATTTTACGGTATGTTTTCTAGTTCCGTAAGAACCAAAAGAGTTGGATATTTCTCCACCAGCTTCCTCGGCAACAGCATCTGTTAAAATATTTAAACTCGCACCAAAAGCACCAGAACCATTGGTTGAGGTTCCTACACCACGTTGCAATTGTAAATTCTCTGTAGAAGAAGCAAAATCTCCTAAATTCACCCAAAAAGAACCGTGACTTTCAGCATCATTATACGGTATTCCGTTTACGGTAACATTAATTCTTTCTCCGTTAGAACCACGCACACTCATGTAGGTATAACCAACACCTGCACCAGCATCTGATGATGAAACCACAGAAGGCATATAATTAAGCAGAATAGGAATATCCTGACCTAAATTACGGGTTGCGATTTCCTTTTTAGAAAGATTAGAAAATGTTACTGGCACATCAGCATTTACACGAACTGCAGAAACCAAAACTTCTTCTAAAACCGTGGCATTTGGAACTAAAGTAAACTCAATTTCATTGTTTTTGTCTAAATGAATTTCTTTAGAAACGGTGTTGTAACCAATAAATGAAACCTGAATGGTGTAGTCTCCTTTTAGTAGATTTAATTGAAACTTTCCATCAAAATCGGTAGAAGTTCCTTTGTTGTTTTCTTTCACCAAAATAGTGGCTCCTGGCAAAGATTCATTGTGTTCGTCTACTACTTTTCCTTTTAAAGTAAGCGACTGGGCGTTTGCAAATATACCTGCAAACAAGAATAAAAAAAATGTGATTTTTTTCATTTTAAAATAATTTAAAACGAATAAAAAGAGGTAATTATTCTTGTGATTTATGTTGAATAATTAGTGTTTATCATTTATGTAAAATAAGAACAAAATAATTTTCAGTTAAATTGTTTTACGCTACATAACGATGTGTTATGCAAAATGGCGATTATCGCCTCCCTAAACAGCATTATCTGTTCTAGGTTCATTGGGTATGATCTCAGCCTTAAAAAGTTGAAAGTTTATATCGTTAAAAGTATAAAAAGTCTGTTGAGACTGAAAACTAATAACTGAAACTGCCAACTAAAAAGCACCCCTTTATGAGAACGCTGCAAAATTACCTCAGTTTTTTGACATAAAGAATAACAAAAGCTTTTTTTTTTGAAGCTATTTCCTGCTTTCACTACTCGCTTTTTTTATCCTAAAAAGGGATAAAAAAGAGCTCAAACATGTCGTTCAATCAGGGCTACATTTGTTTGCTAACTTTATTAAAATAAAATTGTAATTAGTAGTTAATGTTTTTTTCTATCTTTAGAAAACCAAAATCATCAAAATGAAAAAAAGTATTGTAATTTTATGTCTTATAATTGGCTTAATATCTTGTCAAAAAAAACAAAGTGGTTATATTGTAGAAGCAGATATTACAGGTTTAAAAGACAGTACAAAAGTACTTTTATTTAATTCTAACACTTGGAAAGAATTAGATTCTACAATCATCATAAATAATAAATTTACTTTTAAAGGAAAATTAAATGATCCTACACCTGTTGGTATTTATATTTCTGATGTATCTATTGGTTTTTGGTTAGAAAATAAAAAAATTACGATAAATTCTTCTAAAGAAGAACTATTAGAAAAAAATAATGACTTTAGTAAAATTATTACAGGTAGTGAAACAAATAAAATTGCACTTCGTCATGAAAAACTTTTGAAGCCTTTTAGAGACAGGCAAGCAGAAACGTATAAAAAATTTAATAAAAAACTTATTTCAGAAGAAGCATATAAAGCATATAGAGATTCAATTACAAATACTTCTACTAAATTTCTATTCGAGAATCCTAATAATTATTTTTCTTTATCAGAAATCTTAGATTACAGGTTTGATTTAAAAAAAGAAAAACTAGAAGATTATTTCAGTCAACTTCCTTTAGAACTAAAAAAATCTAGTTACGGAAAAATATTGGATGATTTTTTACATATAAAACCAGTTAGAGAAGGAGATGATATTGTAGATATTATCGGAAAAAACTTAGACGGAGAAGAAATAAAATTAAGTGATTTTAAAGGAAAAGTAGTGCTTTTAGATTTTTGGGCAGGTTGGTGTCCTCCGTGTATAAAACAAATAAAAGAAGAATTTCCTTCGTTAATAGAAAAATACAAAGACAAAAATTTTCAGATTGTAAGTTATTCATTTGATATAAGAAGAGAAATGTGGAAAAATGCAAGTGATAAATTAGAAATAAATTGGCCAAATTTTTCTAAACTAACTAAGATTAATATTGATCCGGTTGCATTACAATATGATATATCATCCATACCAATTACTTTTATTATAAGCGAAGAAGGGAAAGTTTTAAAAAAAGTAGAATATAATGATGATTTAGAAAAAGAATTGGATAAAGTATTATTGGGTAAAGAGTAAATTTAAATTATATATCATCTTATTTATTATTTTAGCTTTTGTAATTTGCTATATATAATTACGACTGTTACAATTTAAAATATTTTTTTTGATCAATTTAAAACATTCTAAAACTGCTATTCTTATCTTTTCGCTTTCGCAAGAAGCCGAAAATTTACGTAAGCCTTTCCTTCAAAAAAAGGATACGGCTAGCAAACTGAATGCTTTAATTAAAGAAAAAGTTAGTTCTTTAGGTGTAGATTATTTTCATTATACAGAGAAAGATCAAAAAGGAAATAATTTTGGAGAACGGTATGTAAACACCATTTCCGAGATTTTTAATAAAGGCTATACTAATGTTATAACCGTTGGTAACGATACTTTAAGTTTAGAAAAAAAACATCTTCGTACCGCATTAGATTCGGTTAATAGTAAAAAAGTACCTGTTGGTCCTTCTTATGATGGTGGTTTCTATCTTTTAGGTTTGCATAAAGATCAATTTAATGCATCAGAATTTCTATCACTTCCTTGGGAGTCATCAACATTATATAAAGAGTTAAAAACACTTTTATCAGCAAAAGAAATAACCACTGCTACACTTCCTTATTTATACGATTTAGATGAAGAGTTAGATATTTCTAAAAACATAGCAGCACTTTCTTTTCTAAAAATAAAAGCACTTAAATTATTACAAAACCTACAAGTAGTAATTTTAAGAGCATGCAAATATATTTTACAAAAATTTAAAGAAGCTTCTTTAAAGCTGCCTTACAATAAAGGACCTCCATTGGTTTGTAATTAACTATAAGTACAATTTCCTGTAAATAAAACAGGACTTATTATTTTACACATATTTTAACTCAAACTAATGAAAAATTTATTTTTCGGGTTACTTGCGCTATTTACTATTAGCCTAAGTGCTCAAGAAGGTCTTGTGGTATACGCCATAGATTATAATACCAAAGAACCAATTAAAAATATAACTGTAACTCTTGTGAATGATCAACAAGGTTATGAAGTTAAAAAGACCACAAACGAAGTAGGTAAAGCCTCTTTTAATTCCATTGCCGTAGCAAACGGTTATCAAGTTATTTTTGATGGAAATAAAACATACGGAACCACAATTTCCGATAGGGTAGATGTGCGTTCTAATGAAGAATCTGTAGTCAGATTGTTATTATTTCCGGCTTCATTTCAGCAAGAAACGTTAAACGAAGTTGTTGTTACTGCTTTAGGAATTAAAAGAGAAAAACAATCTTTAGTATCTTCCGTAACCACTATAAAACCTGCGGCTCTTACAGAAGTTACGCTTACGAACGTGGTAAATAGCCTTGCAGGACAAGTTGCTGGTGTAAAAGTTACCAATGGTTCTTCTGGTGTAGGATCTTCTTCTCGTATTGTTATTCGTGGAGAGAATTCTTTAAGCAGCTCCAATCAACCTTTATTTGTTGTAGATGGTGTACCTATTAGTAATGAGCAAATTACAAGTGATTTAGTAAACGACGGTTCGTTACAAGAAGTAGATTATGGTAATGGCGCATCTGAAATTAGTCCAGATGATATTGCTTCTATCTCTATTTTAAAAGGAGCTGGTTCTGCGGCTTTATATGGTGCAAGAGCGGCTAACGGAGTGGTATTAATTACAACCAAAAGAGGTGAAAAGAAAAAAGGTTTAGGTGTTAGCATTAATAGCTCTTTAACCATAGAAACTTTATTAACCCTGCCAGATTATCAAAATGTATATGGTGGTGGTTCTAATGGTCAATATTCATTTCAAAACGGTGCTGGTGCTGGTGTTAACGATGGTGGTTTAAGTAGTTATGGTCCGCGTTTAGACCAAGGCCTTTTAATCAATCAATTTGATAGTCCATCTGTAGATATTAACGGAAATACAGTTCGTGCTGGAGACGTTATTGCAAGAACACAAGCAGACGGAACTTTAACGCCTATTACACCTACTGCTTGGGTTTCTAATCCTAATAATGTGCGTAATTTTTTTAAAACCGGAATTACGAAGCAAAATAATATTGCTATTAGCTCTTCTGGCGATAAAGGAAGTAGTAGGTTTTCGTATAGTAATTTAATAAACGAAGGAATTGTACCAAATACCGATTTAAAAAGAGATGGTATCTCTATAAGTTTAAACCAAGAATTACACAAAAAGTTACATGTAAATGCTTTTGTTAATTATATTAATACAAGAAGTGGAAACCGTCCTAATTTAGGATACGGATATGAAAATCCTCTTTATGGTTTTAATTGGACAGGTAGACAAGCAAATGTTAACTCCTTTAAAAATTATTGGCAAGCAGGACAAGAAGGTTCTCAGCATTTTGATATTAACTACAACTGGTTAACAAACCCTTATTTAACTGTTTTTGAAAACACTAACAGTTTTAATAAAAACAGATTTTTAGGAAACGCTGCCGCTGTTTACAATATTACAGACAAATTAACTGCAACCGTACGTGCTGGTTTAGATACTTATAATGATAAGCGAGAATTTAGACGTGCTGTAAGTACCAATGCAAATTTAGAAGGATCTTATAGAGAAGACAACGTGTTTTTTAAAGAATTAAACACAGATGTATTAATCTCTTATGATGATGTAATTAATGAAAACTGGAAATACAACGTAAGTGCAGGTGCTAACCGTTTTGATCAAGAAATTGAGTACAGTTATACTTTAGCACCTCAACTAGCTATTCCAGATATTTTTACACTTGCAAACTCTAAAGCTGCTTTGGTTGCAGAAAGTAATACGTTTACTAAAAGAATAAATAGTGTATATGCTACTAGTAATGTAAACTATAAAGATGCTCTTTATTTTGATGTTTCTTATAGAAATGATTGGAGTAGTACTTTACCTGCCAATAACAATTCTTTTGGATATTATTCTGCCGGCGTAAGTGCTGTAATTAGTAAATTAGTGACATTACCAGAAGCAATCTCTTTCTTAAAACTTCGTTTTAGTGGTGCAAGTGTTGGTAATGATACAGATCCTTATCAAAACAATCAGAACTTTTTATTAAATCAGAACTACGGAACCAATTTTCGCGTAACCAATGAGAATGTACTAAAGAATTCCAATTTAAAACCAGAAAGATTAAATGCTCTAGAAACGGGTGTTGAGGCTTGGTTTTTTAAGAATCGATTACAGGTAGATGTTTCTGCTTATCAAAATACGAGTGTAGACCAAATTATATCTAGTCCTATTTCTCAAGCGAGTGGTTTCGGTAATTTTAACATAAACGGAGGAGAAGTTCGTACGAGAGGTTTAGAAATTTTATTGAGTAGTATTCTAATTAAGAATAAAGATTTTAAATGGGAAAATTCTGTGAATTTTTCTACTTCTAGAAGTATTGTTACAGAATTACCAGAAGGAGTAGATCAATTTGTAACAGGTTCTGCAGACGTGTTTTCTGGTTCTGGCGGTTCTAATAGTGTTTTTTATATTGCCCAAGAAGGTGGTAGAGTTGGAGATATGTTTGGTACTGGTTTTGTAGAAATTGATGGAGAGATTCTTCACAATGCTAATGGTCTACCTGTACAAGATCCTAATTTACGCTTATTAGGAAATTATAATCCAGATTTTCAAGTAGGTTTTAATAATAACTTCACCTATAAAAATATAAACCTATCCTTTTTATTCGACTGGAGACAAGGTGGAACAATCGTTTCAAGAACTAAAGCTTTAGGAAGTACTTCTGGTGTATTAAAAGAAACTTTAATAGGTAGAGAAACAGGTATTGTAGGTAATGGTGTGGTTAATATAGGTACAGATGCAGCTCCACAGTATGTAGCAAACACAACTAATGTTTCTGCACAAACATACAATAATAGCTTTTTTGATCGTGGTAATGAAGCAAGTGCATTATATGATGGTTCTTATTTAAAATTAAGACAACTAAGTATTTATTATAAGTTTAATAAAGACTTAGTCAATAGAATTGGTTTCCAAAAAATAAAAATTGGTTTAACAGGGAGTAATTTATTCTTATTTACAGAAAACCCTCACTTTGATCCAGAACTAAATGCTTTACAAGGACAAAGTGTAACACAAGGTGTTGAAGATTTCTCATACCCATCTACAAGGAGTTTCGGAATTAGTATTAAAACTGAATTTTAAGAAAATGAAAAATTATAAAAATATATTTTTAGCAATCTTCGTTTTTAGTACATTTTTTACTGCGTGTACTAACGGTTTCGAAGAAATTAATACAAATAATAATAATCCAGAATCTGTTGCTCCGCAATTTTTATTAACCAATGTTCTTTCAGTTTCTTCTGATTTAAATGCCTACGACCAAGGCTTTAGACAAGCCAATTATTTAGCTCAATTTTCGGCTAGTATTGAATTTGAACGTATTGATCGTTATGAAATGGGGTCTAATAGTGGCTATTGGAATGCTATTTTTGGTTTACTTTCTGATATTGAATCTATACAAAATTCAGAAACTACAAACAGTGCTTATAATGCGGTTGGTGATATTATGAAAAGTTATTTATTCTCTCAACTTACCGATTTATGGAATGATGTTCCGTATTCTGAAGCTTTAGGAGCTGTTGATGGTGTTTTTTCTCCTAAATACGATACGCAAGAAAGTATTTATACAGATCCTGAAACAGGTATTTTGGCTACTTTAAAAAATGCTGCCGCAACATTAGAAAACAACAATGCTATTATTGATGGAGATGTTTTATTTAATGGCGATTTAAGTAAATGGATAAAATTTGCCAACTCTTTACAAGTTCGTTATTTAGTGCGTATTAGTAAACGTTTAAGTGATTTTTCAGACTTACAAGCTTTGGCAGATTCTGGTAACATCATGCAATCTAACAATGATAATGCGGTTCTTCCTTATTTAAGTACATCTCCAAATCAGTTTCCTTTATTTAATGCAGCTTCTGGTATTAATAATGAACATACCATGACGATTACTGTAGAAGAAATTTTAAAATCTTGGAACGATCCTAGAATGGCAGTTTTATACAAACCTACAAATGCAACTGCTAATACAACCGCAGAATTTCATGGTTTATTAAACGGACAATCGAATAATAGTATTGCCGCGAGTGGTGTAGACTTAAATAATATTTCTTTATTCGGAAGTATTTTTAGAGATACTCCTAATGGCGTAGATGCACAATACATGCAATATTCCGAAACTCAATTTGCTTTGGCAGAAGCTGTTGTAAAAGGTTTTATTTCTGGTGATGCAAATACATATTACCAAAACGGAATTGCAGCTAGCTTTGCTTATTATAACACAGAAATGCCTGCAGATTATTTTACAAGAACTGCTATTGCTTTAGACGGAAGTGAAGATGATATCACAAAAATTATGACTCAAAAATGGTTGAGTTTAATTTCTGTAGGTCATGAAGCTTGGTTTAATGTTCGTAGAACAGGAATTCCTAATCTAGTAGCTGGTCCAGATAATTTTAATCAAGATCGTTACCCAGTTCGTTATTTGTATCCAGAATCTGAACAAGCTTCTAATAACGCTAATTATAAAGAAGCTGCAGAAAGGATTGGTGGAGACAATATTAATAGTAAAGGTTGGTGGGAAAAAGATTAACTTTTTAATCTTTAAATTAGAAATAAAGAGAGGTAAACCCATAATTTATACTTTAAAAATGTGGGTTTACAATCGAAATATAAAACATCATTATATAATGACAAATTACATGAAAACGATATACACATTTATACTCTTCTTGTTGGTTTCTGCCTTTGCAGAAGCACAACAAAAACCGATACATTTAATTATTGATGCAGACACCGCAAATGAAGTAGATGATCTTTTTGCGCTGGTTCGTGCTATAGATGAACCTGCACTTCATCTTTTAGGGATTACTTCTGCACAGTTTCATACATCGCCACAAGCAACGGATAATACGGTTGGTGAAAGTCAGGCTATTAATGAGCAAATCATTAAAGTGATGAACCGCCCAGAAATTAAATTGCCTTTAGGTAGTAATGTTCCGTTAGCGTCTATGACAACACCATCTCCTTCGGAAGCTTCTAAATTTATTATTAAAAAAGCGCACGAAATGAAAGGTAACGAAAAGTTAGATTTGGTTATTTTAGGTTCTTGTACCAATGTTGCTTCTGCAATTTTAGAAGATCCTTCTATAATTTCTAAAATCCGAGTAAATTATCTTGGTTTTTGGCACACGGTAAAAACAAATACGTATAACAAAAAAGAGTTCAATTCTGGTAACGATCCACTTGCAGTGGATGTGCTTTTAAATACGGTTGATTTAGAGTTTAATGTAATGACAGCAACTACTTCTCAGCATTTAGTGTTTAAGAAAAAAACGATAGATAAGCAGTTAAAAGGAAAAGGCGGAATTAAAGACATCTTAGTAAATCGTTGGGATACGTACAATCGTTGGTGGACAAAAAAAGATCCTAAAAAGAAAAAATGGGTAATGTGGGATGTTGCAATTATTGAGGCTTTAATAAACCCAGAATATGCAACAATAACGCCTTTACAAACCCCAAAAGAAAACACAAAAAGAACTATTGGTGTGTACACAGATTTAGATAAAAAAGCAATGGAAAAGGCTTTTTGGAACCACCTTAATAAATTGTAATATGAAATATATCGATATAAATTCATCGTTTAAAATAATTAAAGAATTATTATTAGAAATCAATTTTTTAAAGGAGTCTGAAGAAATTTTATTCATAGAAAAACCAGGAGAAGGAAATATGAATGTGGTGTTGCGTGTAAAAACCAATCAGCGTTATTTTATTGTAAAACAATCGCGTCCTTTTGTACAGAAATATCAAGATATTCCTGCACCAGAAGATAGAATTGATGTAGAATATCAGTTTTATAAAGCTATTGAAAGTCCTGCTGTAACTTCTCATATTCCTGAAGTTCTTGCTTATGATGCAAAAAATTATGTATTAATTTTAGAAGATTTAGGGAATTGCGAAGACATGAGTCTTGTGTATAAAAATCGTGTTATCGAAACGGAATCAATTCAACTTTTGGTAGATATTCTTTCTAATATTCATAAAAGTGATGTTTCTAACACGTATCCAGAAAATAAAGAATTACGAGCTTTAAATCATCAACATATATTTGTTTTACCTTTTGCTGTTGATAATGGTTTTTCTTTAGATACCATTCAAGATGGATTAGAAGAAGTGTCACAAACTTATAAAAACGATAAAAAATTAAAAGAACAAATTGCTTTGGTTGGAGAGCGTTATTTATCGGAAGGAACAACTTTACTACATGGAGATTATTATCCTGGTAGTTGGATGACCAAAGAAGATGATGTATTTGTAATTGACCCAGAATTTAGTTTTAAAGGTTTTCCAGAATTCGATTTGGGAGTTATGGCGGCACATATGGTAATGGCAACCGGAAATAAAATATTAATTTCTACTGTTAAAAAAGCGTATACATTAAAGTTTGATGAACGTCTTTTCTTGCAAATAACAGGAATTGAAATTATGAGAAGGCTAATTGGTTTAGCCCAACTTCCGTTGGATAGAACTTTAGATGAAAAGAAAGAATTACTTGAAATAGCGAGATTATTAATAGTTGATTAATCTAATCCTGGTTTTTTTCTCAATGCTTTTTTTACAGAAGTTCTCTTTTTCTTTTCTGCATTTTTTCGAACAGAAGATTTACTTGGTTTTGTAGGTCTTCTTTTTTTCGGACGAATTAAACTGACACGTAATAATTCTAAAAACCGTTTGATTGCTAAGTCTTTGTTTCTGTGCTGAGAACGTGTTTCTTCACAAAATAAGATGAGGTTATTTTCTTTTGTTAACTTGCTTGAAAGTTTGATTTTTAAAAGGTCTTTTTCGTTATCAGAAAGAGAAAGAGAGTTTTCTAAATCGAAAGTTAATTCAATTTTAGAAGATGTTTTATTTACATGTTGTCCACCAGCTCCAGAGCTTCTAATGGCTTTAAAATTAAGTTCTTTTAGTATGTTTTCTTTGTTCATGTTCTAAAAATAGATGTTAGAATATAGATAAAAGAAAATAGACGAGCTTCTTAGGGCTATTCTCTAACTTCTTTTTTCTATTTTTTTAATACTCAAAAGGAGTGCCAAGATCATTTGTGTTTTGATGCATAAAATGCAGGTCTACATCTTGTAAAGAATCAGAGAAAGAATGCAAATCATTTTTACTAGCAATTATTTTGTCTATAACTTCTGTTGCATTCCTTAAGCGCGTTTCTTTATCGCCTTTTAATAAAATATAGGGTCTGTTGTTATCTATTAAAGATTTTTTGAATGCATTAAACATTTCTAAACGCAATTCTGGTCTGTCTCGTAAATCATCTTCTTCCCAAGGTGTATCAATGTACGTTAACAGATATAAATCATATTGATTTTCGCTTGCTGCTTCGTTTAGTCTTTCATCAACAAAACCACCATAAAACTCTTCTGAGTATACTTTGGTTTCTAGTAAATCGGTATCGCAAATTAAAATTTTATCAGCCTTTTTTGCTAAAGAATTTTCTAATTTCATTTGTCCGATGGCAATAGGAAGTAAATCTTCTTTTTCGCACGTTTTACGCTCGTTGTTCCATTTTTCTTGTAAATATTCACGTGCAAATTCTGGTGCCCAAACCGTATGGTAATAACGTGCTAAATGACGAGAAAGTGTAGTTTTTCCTGAAGATTCTGGTCCAAAAAGCACCACTTTTACGATGTTAATTGGGTCTTGTTTAAGTTCTTTTTCCATGCTAAATAACCAGATATCGCTATAAAAGTAAATATTAAATATTGAAAACTCGTAAAAGTAAACCCTTTATAAAAATACAAAGGAGCAGAAATAATGTCTCCAACAATCCAATAAATCCAATTTTCTATTTTTCGTTTTGCCATTAACCACATACCAACAAAGAAAATTGCCGTTGTAAGGGTGTCTACATAAGCCGTCCAACTAGTCCATTTTTCGAAATACGTATAAATTCCGTAAACAAAAATTAACGTTGCTATAAATATAAGAACACTTAGCTTTTTTTCTTTTAAAGTAGTTCTAGAAATAGGCGTTTCATGTTCTCCATCGCTTTTACAAGTCCAAATATACCAGCCATAAACACTCATTATAAAGTAGTAAGCGTTGATCATCATATCCCCTAAAAGTTCCCATTTATAAAGTAGGTACACAAAAATAAGCGTGCTAATCATTCCTGTAGGAAAAACCCATATTTTATTCAATTTAGAGTACCAAACAGATAAGAAACCGAATATTATAGCAATAATTTCTAATGAGATATCTATAGTAGAATAAGTTTTGTATTGTCCGAAAAGGAAATCGATAATTTCTGACATTGAGTTTTATTTGAAGTTGTAAATGTAATCTTTTCAGTTTTTATTAGTAAACGTAAAAGTGTAATTCATTTAAAACTACTTTAAAAAAGATAATCGTGTCATTTCGAACTTTAGGGAGGAAATCTCATAAGGTTTGGTTGTTGTTGTGTTATCACTGTTATGTGATTTCTCCTAACGTCGAAATGACAATTGTTGTGTTTTTTTTGCGTTCAGTTTTTGCTGCACCCAGTTTTGTCATTTCGACCTTTTGGGAGAAATCACATAAAGCTTGGTTGTTGTTGTTGTTGTTGTTGTTGTTGTTGTGTTATCACTGTTCTGAGATTTCTCAATACTTCGAAATGACAAGTTTGTGGTTCAGTTTTGTGGGATCACTGTTATGAGATTTTTCCTAGCGTAGAAATAACAAACAGTGAGGAAATATTAAAGCGTATTATTTTTTAAGTTGATTAAAAAACGCTTCATCATTTTCAAAAGCAGTACCAATAACCACTAAATCTGCACCAGCATTAAAAGCGGTTTCTAATTGTTTTTTAGAACGAATTCCGCCACCAACAATTAAAGGAATGTTTAAATTCTCACCCACAACAGTGATAATATTATGGCTGACTGCCTCAGTCGCTCCGGAACCGGCTTCTAGGTAAATTAGTTTTTTACCAGAAAATTCGCCAGCTAAAGCGGTGTTTAAAATGAGTTCGGTGTTTTCTTGCGCAATTGGTTTTGTGTTGCTTACTTTTTGGGTAGCTGTATCTTTTTTGCCATCAATTAAGATATATCCTGTAGAAATAATCTCTAAAGAAGAATCCTTCAAAAAAGGGACACTTCTTATTTGTTGTTCAATTAAATATTCTGGATTTCTGCCAGAAAGTAGACTTAAAAATAGAATTCCGTCTGCTTTTTGAGAGATTTGTTTTACATCACCAGGAAAAAGAACAACAGGCAAATGCGTTGTTTTTTTAATTGCCGCAACAACTGTATCCGTTACGTTATCTTTATCTGTACTACCACCAACAAATATATGCGTTGTTATAGATTGATGTACTTTTTCAAAAAAAGAAACGATGTTTTTTAGATCAATCTTTTCTGGATCGATTAAAACTGCTAACAGTTTTTTGCCTTCTTTTTTTGCTAGTAAAATGTTCTTATAAATATTCACAACTGCGAAAATAAGAAATTACAAGCAGATTAATATTAAAGTGATCTGTTTTTACAAGTTGTACTAATTGTCTATTTAGAAAGTATATTTTTTTCTAAAATCCATTGGCGTACAACCAGTTTTAGATTTAAAGAATCGAGAAAAATAGGCGTAATCAGAAAACTGAAGTGTATCTGCAATAGCAGCTAAATTATTTCCGGAATGAATAATTAATCTTTTAGATTCTAAGATAATTCTTTCAGAAATTAATTGACTTGTAGTTTTGTTCAGTGCTTTTTTTACAACTCTATTAAGGTGTTTGGTGGTGATGTTTAATTGATCGGAATAAAATTTAGGTAATTTCTCTTTATAAAAATGTTGGTGTATTAAGTTTTCTAGATTTTCTAGTATAATTGAATAACTAGTAGAAACGAGTTTTTCTAAATTAACATCTGCAGTGTAAGCCCTTGTTAAATCTATATAAATACTATTTATAAGGTTTATTATTTTTAACTCTCTTAACAAGTTTTGTTGTTGATATTCTGCGTACACTTCTTCAAACTTTAGTTTTAATACATCTATTTTTAATGGAGACAATTCTAAGAAAGGCGGATTCTGATTCGAATAATAAAATGGAAACGAGTGAAGGGTATGATCTAAAAATTTTATTTCATAAAATTCTTGAGAGTGGAAAAAGATAAAACCTTCTGGTTTTGTATCAAACTGCCAAGAATGAGTTTGACCAGGTTTTAAAAAGAAAACCTTGCCTGGGTTTACTTGGTAAGAATTAAAATCAATTTCATGCGTACCAAATCCTCCGGTAAAAAGAACACATAAGTAAAAATTATGACTGTGAGGTTTGTCAATTAACTTCTTATTCAATTCCAAATGGTTTGAAAAAGAATTGACATACAAATCCTTTAAAGATTCAGATTCTTTAAATTGATCAATTTTTAAAACAGGTATTTTCATAAGAATGTCCTAAAAGTACAAAAAATGGCGATTATACTATATGGTAAATGTAGTTTTATCAACTTAATTTTGTTATATTATTAAATTAGAGAGTATGGCAAATGTAATTGATATGTTAAAATGTAAATGTCCTAATTGTAAAAAAGGGAAAATGTATAGCGAATTAGGGAATCTTCTTCTGCTTAGATCTCCTAAAATGTATACAACTTGTAGCGAGTGTCATTTTAAATTCGAGAAAGAACCAGGTTTCTTTTTTGGAGCTATGTTTGTAACTTATGCACTTATATCGGCAGAAATGATAGCAGGTATGGTTTTATTTAAGTTTATATTAGATTTCTCTTACATAACTGTTGCACTTTTAGCAATTACAACGATTATTTTATTAAGTACCTTTAATCTAAGACTTTCTAGATCTATTTGGATTTATATGTTTTATAGTAATACCTAGAAAATTGACTCTGTACCGGATTTTTAAAAAGGAGATTATTTTATTTTTAGTAATTCCACTATTTTAAATCTTAGCCCTTTTAATAAGCAAAGACACACGTAAAGCCTTCAAACTCTAGAAACTCAATATTATAAGACATCGTTTTTCCTTCATATCTAATTTCTCCCGTAGTTTTAGCATCAGAAAACTTAAAATCTTCAATATAAATATTTTCTAAAAAGCGTAATTTTTTCTTTCCGTAAATTTTATACAAACTCTCTTTTCCTCCCCAAACAATGGTTAATTTACTAATTAAGGCATTGTGATTAGCAATGGTAACATACTCTTTAACGTGCGTAAACTTGTGTGCAATTTTTAATATTTTGTCACGTTGCATTTCAATATCAATACCAACAGGTAAATCATCAGAAATTATTAAGCTAGAAAAAGTAAAAGAATGGGTAATAGAAATATACTTTCCATCTTTTAAATGCGGTTTTCCAAATTCATCATAAATTAAATCAGCATCAGAATAGCCTGCTTCTTTTAATAAATGACGGACACTTAAAAAACCTCTTTGGTGTAAGTCAGATTTCATACTATCTAAACGAATTTGGCTTTTATCAGAAAGTAAAACGTTCTTATTTAATTCATTAAAGGATTCATCAATTTTCCAAATAAATACTTTGGTGTTTTCGTTAATCGTTAAACTTTTGTAAAGAGGCATACTTTTTTAAAATGGATGTCGTAACTTTGCAGTTCGAAAAATTAGAATATAAATATACATAATATGAGCACTAAATTAGCTTACGTACCAAACAAAGTTAAGGATATTTCTTTAGCAGATTGGGGGAGAAAAGAAATTTTATTGGCAGAAGCAGAAATGCCAGGATTAATGTCTTTAAGAGAAGAATACAAAAACGAGCAACCTTTAAAAGGAGCTAGAATTGCAGGGTGTTTACACATGACAATTCAAACAGCAGTTTTAATAGAAACTTTACAAGCTTTAGGTGCAGAAGTAACTTGGAGTTCTTGTAATATTTTTTCTACACAAGACCAAGCAGCAGCAGCAATTGCAGCAGCAGGAACAGCGGTTTACGCTTGGAAAGGTTTAACAGAAGAAGAATTTGACTGGTGTATAGAACAAACTTTATTCTTTGGAGAAGACAGAAAACCATTAAATTTAATTTTAGATGATGGTGGAGATTTAACAAACATGGTTTTGGATAAATACCCAGAATTAGCTGCAGGAATCAATGGTTTATCAGAAGAAACTACTACAGGAGTTCATAGACTTTACGAAAGAGTAAAAGCAGGAACTTTACCAATGCCAGCAATTAACGTAAACGATTCTGTTACAAAATCTAAATTCGATAACAAATATGGTTGTAAAGAATCTGCAGTAGATGCAATTCGTAGAGCAACAGATATTATGTTAGCAGGTAAAAGAGTAACTGTTTGTGGTTACGGAGATGTAGGTAAAGGTACAGCAGCATCATTTAAAGGAGCTGGTTCTATTGTAACGGTTACAGAAATCGACCCAATTTGTGCTTTACAAGCTGCAATGGACGGTTTTGAAGTTAAGAAATTAGAAACTGTTGTTGGTAATTCAGACATTATTATTACAACTACAGGAAACAAAGATATTATACAAGGTCGTCATTTCGAAGCAATGAAAGACAAGGTTATTGTATGTAACATTGGGCATTTTGATAATGAAATTGACATGGCTTGGTTAAACGGTAATCACGGTCATACAAAAGACACTATTAAACCTCAGGTTGATAAATATAACATTGCTGGAAACGACATTATTTTATTAGCAGAAGGTCGTTTAGTAAACTTAGGTTGTGCAACAGGTCACCCAAGTTTTGTAATGAGTAATTCATTTACAAACCAAACTTTGGCACAAATAGAACTTTGGAAAAACAGAGATGCTTATGAAAACGAAGTGTACATGTTACCAAAACATTTAGATGAAAAAGTAGCAAAATTACACTTAGCAAAAATCGGTGTTGAATTAACAGAATTACGCGAAGAACAAGCTTCTTATATTGGTGTAACTGTAGATGGTCCTTATAAGCCAGAACACTATAGATACTAGAAATAGTTTTTAGGTTTTAGTTGTTGGTTTTTAGTAGCAACTTGAATTCATAAAATTATTCTGTCATTTCGAAATGAGCCTTTTTGGGCGATTGAGAAATCTCATAATACCTGAAAACCCTTTCATTAATTTGAAAGGGTTTTTCTTTTTTTTCTGTCATTCTGAAATGAGTCTTTTTAGACGATTGAGGAATCTTATAACAGCAGAATCTTTTCATTAATTTGAACTTTTTTAGTTATTGTGTTACAAGAAAAAATGAAGTAAATTTCACTCTAACTGACATCATATTTTTCATACTGTCCCATTGAGTGATTTTATTTTTTTACAAAATTGTATCGAGATGTTTTGTTTTTGGGCGTTTTAACAGGCTTTCCACTATATCTTTTTTGAGAAAAACAAAAAAGGATGCCGTTTCAATCCTTAACGCGGGTTTTAGTAATTAAAGCACATTCTTTATTTTCCTGCAAGGTTTCAAAAACCTTGTAGGTATAAGTTTGATAAGCCATATTTTGGCTAAAGCCACTTTGTTGCAAATATTTAAAGACCTGCAGATAAATCTACAGGCAATTAAAAACTTCATGCTTATATTCAGTTTATCAATTGTCACAGACTTTCGTCTGAATGGAAGAACATTTTTTGCGTTGAAAAGGATAAAAAATAAACAACATTTTGGCTAAAGCCATTGTGTTATAGATAATTAAAATCTCATGTTTATATTGATTTCATGAATTGTCACAGACTTTAGTCTGTGTTTAATTAATATGTAAAATATTGGCTTTAGCCAAATAATTATAGATTGATTAGAAAAAGTGATTGATAATTTTAAAGAGTAAATTCCATTTTCTCTTTCTTTCATACCTTTACAACTTAAAATAATCACCTTGAAAAAAAAACAATTACTCTCTATCATAGCCATCATCATTTTAGTAGCTGTTTTAGGTTCTGAAGAACTATTAGATGCTAAAAAAGAAAATAACATAATAGAAAACGGTAAAACACCTAAAGCAACAACCAATCAATATTTTCTACCAACAAGTACTACAAACCAGGTTATACATCATCAAAACTATTCACTATCCTATAGCGAAAAACACGAACAAGCAGAATGGGTTGCGTATGAGTTAAAAGCTTCCGATTTAAGCAGTACAAATTACAAAAGACCTTATTTTGAAATAGACAGTGCCGTAAAAACCAAAGCAGCACATTGGCGTAATTATAAAAAATCTGGTTATGATAAAGGGCATTTATGTCCTGCAGCAGATAGACGTTTTTCTAAGGAAGCACACGATGAAACCTTTTTAACAAGTAATATTAGTCCGCAAGAACACCAATTTAACGCAGGAGTTTGGAATCGTTTAGAACAGAAAGTACGGTATTGGGCAAAGAAAAACGATGGTGTTTTTGTAATTACAGGAGGGGTTTTAGAAAACAATTTAAAAACGATTGGAAGTGAAGCTGTTGCTGTACCAAACAGGTTTTATAAAGTAATACTAGATAAAACAAACGGTAAAATTAAAATGTTAGCTTTTCTAATGCCGCACAAAGAGTCTAATTTGCCTTTGTATAAATTTGTGGTTTCTGTAGATAAAATAGAAGCTATAACTGGTATTGATTTCTTTAAAGAACTAGACGATACTATAGAAGAAAAACTAGAAAGTTCTAGTAGTTATAAAAACTGGAGTTTTTAGAAAACCCAATATTAAACTGGTTAGCCAGTTTAATATTCACTATTTTTGTGCCCACTTTAATAGGTGTTTAAAATAGTAAAAACTACCACTTCATGAAAAGCTCAAAGGCAATTTTTTATATGATTTTTAGTGTTATTGCATTTTCACTAATGAATACTGTTGTAAAATTCTTAAATGATTTTAGTGCTTATCAAATTGTGTTTTTTAGATCTATTGGTACGTTGTTTTTTACGGTGCCATTAATTTTAAAAGCGAAGATTCCTATTTTAGGGAATAATAAAAAACTGTTATTTATTAGAGGGCTTGCAGGAGTAATTTCCTTAACAACTTTTTTTCAGGCTTTAAATTATTTGGCAATTGGTACGGCAGTTTCATTAAGATATACTTCTCCTATTTTTGCTGCTATTTTAGCTCTTATTTTCTTAAAAGAAAAAATAAAAACAGTTCAATGGTTTTTATTTTTATTATCATTTATAGGGGTTTTGGTTATTAAAGGGTTTGGTGGAGATGTAGATTCTATGGGAATAATCTTAGTGCTTTTATCTGCAATTTCTTTAGGTGTAATTTTTGTAGTAATTCGTAAAATAGGAGACACAGAAAACCCATTAGTAATTATCAATTATTTTATGGTAATGGCTTTTGTTTTTGGAGGTATTATGTCTATTAATAATTGGAAAAACCCAAATTTAGTAGAATGGTTATTATTACTAAGTTTAGGTATTTTTGGTTATGTTGGTCAATTATATATGACCAAAGCATTACAATCTCACGAAACAAATGTAATTGCACCTTTAAAGTATTTAGAAGTCATTTTTATGATTGTTATTGGCGCTTTTTGGTTTGGAGAAATTTATACTCTTTGGACTTTACTAGGAGTCTTTCTAATTATGTTCGGTTTGCTTTATAATATCTATTTAAAACGAAAACGTAGTTAATTTTACTAAAAGGTTTTTTTTAAAAATCAATCTCATTGAATAGCTAAAACACAAAACAAACAGTTTTTCAACCATAATTCTATGTGAACTTTGCAATTTACCTTTGCGTCTTTGCGTTTAATTAATGTCAACTTTTACCCCAACCAACCATCTCTATCTAAACTTCTATATTGTATGGCTTCTGCAATATGATCTGGAGAAATATCTTTAGTGGCAGCTAAGTCTGCAATTGTTCTAGAAACTTTCAAAATCCTGTCATAAGCACGAGCAGAAAGGTTTAGTTTTTCCATAGCCGTTTTAAGTAACGTTAAACTTTCTTCGGATAATTTACAAAACTCACGAATCTGTTTTACACTCATTTGGGCATTATAATGAACGTTTTCGAAATCTTTAAAACGCTCAGATTGTATTTCTCTAGAGGCTGTAACGCGTTCTCTAATTACAACGCTAGATTCGCCTTTTCTTTCTTCGGTTAGTTTTTCAAACGGAACGGGAGTCACTTCTATATGAATATCTATTCTGTCTAATAAAGGTCCAGATATTTTACTCAAATAACGTTGCATTTCTTGTGGAGAAGAAGTCATCGGACTATTTGGGTCGTTAAAGAAACCACTCGGACTCGGGTTCATACTTGCCACCAACATAAAACTACTTGGGTAGGTAACCGTAAATTTTGCACGAGAAATAGTAACTTCTCTGTCTTCTAAAGGTTGACGCATTACTTCCAACACATCTCTTTTAAATTCTGGTAATTCATCTAAAAATAAAACCCCATTGTGGGAAAGTGAAATCTCTCCAGGTCTTGGGTATTGTCCGCCGCCGACTAAAGCGACGTTAGAAATTGTATGATGTGGGCTTCTAAAAGGACGTTGGTATAGCAAACCTTCCTTTTTTATTTTTCCTACCACAGAATGAATTTTTGTAGTCTCTAGAGCTTCATGCAAAGTCATTGGTGGTAAAATAGAAGGCAAACGTTTTGCTAACATAGTTTTTCCAGATCCTGGAGGACCAATTAAAATAATATTATGTCCGCCTGCAGCGGCAATTTCCATACAACGCTTAATAGATTCTTGTCCTTTTACATCAGAAAAATCGAATTCGGGGAAATCGATATTTTTATAAAACTCCGCTCTTGTGTCAACAATAGTGGGTTCAATTTTTTTATCATCATTAAAATGATTGATGACTTCCAAAATATTTTCTACACCTAACACTTCTAAATCATCTACAATGGCAGCCTCTTTTGCGTTTTCTTTCGGAAGAATTAAATATTTATAACCTTCTTCTCTTGCTTTTATGGCAATTGGTAAAGCACCTCTTATGGGTTGTAAACTTCCGTCTAAAGAAAGCTCTCCCATAATAATGTATTCTTCAATATGGTCTGATTTTATTTGAGCAGATGCCGCTAAAATTCCAACAGCTAAAGTTAAATCATAAGAAGCGCCTTCTTTCCGAATATCGGCGGGAGCCATGTTTATGATAATTTTCTTTCCAGGAAGTTTGTAGTTATTGTTATTGAGAGCAGCAGAAATTCGATACGAACTTTCTCGAACAGCATTATCTGGCAAACCTACCAAATGATAGCCAATTCCTTTATCAATATTTACTTCTACGGTAATTGTGGTTGCCTCAATACCAAAAACGGCAGAGCCATAGACTTTTACAAGCATTCTTTTTCTTTTTTCTAAAGATAAAGAAAATTAATTAAGGTTTGGTTGCTTAAAATTAATAGGATCCCATCGAGTAGGGTCGTGTTTTTGTAAAAAACCTTTTAATAAGTTTTCATCTCTATAACTTTTATAATCGTCATAGATAAATTTAGTGGCTTTTGTAGAAAGATTTTCAGTAGAAATTAAAAATTGGTTATCATCAATTTCTTCAAAAGAAACCGTTGAAAATTTATATTTTTTTTTGAAGTTTAAATCCTTGTTTATAGAAGAATAAGTAGGATTGTTATCAGCTTTTAGCTGAAAAGAAGTAGTGTAAATACTAACAGGAGTAAAATTATTGTTGGTAGTTTGTTGTTGTGAAAAACAAAAACTACCAACAAATAAAGTTAAAAGTAAGAAAGCGTATTTTCTCATGGTACGTGTTATTACTTTATAAATATACTGTAATTAATTGATAAATAAAATTTTAAGCAGAATTTCTACTTGCATTAATATTACCAAATAAAGAACGCATTACCATTTTTTCGTATACTTCAATTTCTTCTGCGCTTCCGCCATTTTTTTGAAGTTCTTGAATTTTCTTTAATGCGAACTGTTGTATTGTTAATAAAGGCAATACAATTTGTTCTCTAATTTCTATAGATGCTTTTCCTACAGGAAAATTTTCCATTAATTCAGATTCTCCAGTAAGTTTTAAAAGTAACCTTTTAGAAGTTTCGTATTCTGTAAAAATCAAAGTCCAAAATTCACCAAATTCTTCGTCATCTGCCATATAAGAGGTTAAGCCAAAGAAAGATTTGGTTAAACTCATCATACTGTTTTCTAACAAAGTTCTAAAGAAATCTGAAGCGTGATAAAATTCTTTTACTTCTTCAAATCTACCAGCATCTTCGTATTTTTTAAGAGCAGTACCCACACCAAAGAAACCTGGTACGTTTTGTTTTAACTGACTCCAGCTACCTACAAAAGGAATGGCTCTTAATGCAGAAAAGTCTAACTTGTCAGATCCACCACGTTTACTTGGTCTACTTCCAATATTGGTTTTTGCATAGTATTTTAACGTACTCATTTTTTCTAAATACGATAAAAATTTAGGATGATTTTTAAAGTCTACATACGTTTGATAACTTGTAGCAGCCATGTCGTTTATTAACTCTCTATGGTTATCATTTAATTGATCTTTTGTAAAAACATCATTTTTAATACCAGAACTTATCAATTGTTCTAAGTTGTATTGAGATGAATTTAACGTACCAAAGTTAGAACTAATTGTTTGTCCTTGTATGGTTAATTGTATTTCTTTATCCTCTATTGTTGGGCCTAAAGAAGCATAGAATTGGTGTGTTTTTCCTCCTCCACGTGCTGGTGGTCCACCACGTCCGTCAAAGAAAACTACTTCAATATCAAATTCTCTAGAGATTCTTGTTAAAGCTTCTTTTGCTTTAAAAATACCCCAGTTAGCCATTAAGTATCCACCATCTTTTGTTCCATCAGAAAAACCTAACATAATTGTTTGTTTGTTTTTTCTTTTAGCAACATGGTGTCTATATACTTGATTAGAGTATAGGGTTCTCATTACTTCTTCTGAATTTTCTAAATCATCTACAGTTTCAAAAAGCGGAATAACATCTACTGGTAATTCGTTTTCAAAACCACATAAATTTAGCATTGCAAAAGTTTGCATTACGTGTAAAGCACTTTGGTTGTTACTAATAATGTAACGGTTTGCTCCACGTTCTCCATTTCTTTGCTGAATCTCTTTTAACGCATAAATAGATTCTATAGTTTTAACAGAAGTTTCGTCTGTTAAAATACTTGGGTCTATACTTCCTTTTACAACAGATAGAACTTCCACTTGTTCTTCATCTGAAAGACTTAAATAGTTTTTAGGGAAAGTAGTGTCTCCTGTTTTAAGTAAATCTTCTACAATTTGAGTAAATGCTTGGTGATGTACTCTACTATCTTGTCTAATATCTAAAGTTGCAAAGTGAAAACCGAAAATTCTAACTTTATTGATTACGTCATTTAATTCTTCTACAAATAAAGATTGATGATCATTTACAATAATTTCTCTGGCAGCATATAATTCGTCTAATAAGATTTTTTGAGAAAAATTAACTTTCGTATAACTTCTTACAACATGCTTATAAAGTCTCTTTTCTAACTTTGCAAAAATTTCTTGAACACCATCAAACGTATAACGTCTTTTTAAACGTCTTATGTCTCTATAGTAATTTCTTAAAATTGTTTGACGCAATCTTTCTGCAACATCTAAAGTTATTTTAGTAGTTACAAACGGATTTCCATCTCTATCTCCACCTGGCCAAAAACCAAGTTCAATAATTTCATTTTCTATTGGTTCTCCATCATAAATATGATGTTGAATGTAGTTGTATATTTTAGGCACAGAGTGATAAAAAACATGTTCTAAATACCAAATTAAACTTACAGCTTCATCAAACGGAGATGGTTTTTCTTTTTTATAGAAAGGTGTTTTTCCTAATTGAGCTAATAATTTTCTAATTAGTAATAAATCATCATTTTGAATTGCTTTGTCTAAGTCTGTAATGATACCTAAAACAGACCCCGGATAAAATTGTGTTGGGTGCGCTGTTAATACAACACGTACTTTAAAGTCTTCTAAGTGCTTTTTTAATTCGTCTTTTTTATTGCTTAATAGCGCTAGCTCTTTAGAGTTTCTTAACGTACCAAAACCATCCATATTATTTACAATAGGATATGCGGCATCTTCTACAGCATCAAATAAAACTACTTGACGTTCTATAAATTGAATAAAACGAAAAAGCAAATCTGATTTTTCTTTTTCTGTAGGTTCGTCTTGGTATTTATTAAAAAAGTGTTCTACAATTTCTGTAGGGTTTTTTTCTAATTTAAAACCTTTACTACAAACTTTATGTAAAAGAGGTAATAAAACCCCAGTATCGTCTATGGTGTCAAAAGGTAGCGTTGTGAAAATACTGTTATAAATCTGATATTTAGACAGTACGTTTTCATTAAATCTATCTAGCTTAGGTAAATTGTTCATTTTCTTATGATTTTACGGGATTAAAATTACGAAAAAGGGAAATGATTAAGCCTACTTTTTAATGAATAATCATGTTTTTATTTGCGAAAACGATATAAATTTGATTCCTTTTTAGTGAATTGTTTATTTTCTGTTACTTAATGTCCATTTTTGTTTTTATCTAAACAAAAATAGTTTGCATAAATATATTCTTTATTAAAAATAATAACTGTGCTGCAAAGATTTTAATTTTTATAAATAAACGTTGTTCTTATAATTTTAAAGATTGTAGTGTTTCAACTAATTTTTCATCAGAAGGTCTTGGTGCATTTGCATTTACAATATTTCCGTTTGGGTCTATTAATATAAAACGTGGAATCCCTTTTATGAGGTATTCTTCTATAAATTTAGACTCCCAATTATTATCTGCAAATAACTGTATTCCTTTTAAATCTTTATCTACAATCATTTCTTTCCATTTTTCATGGTCTTTCATTTTGTCGATAGAAATACTTATAAATTGAATGTTTTTATCATGATATTCTTTCTCTAATTTCTTTAAAGAAGGAATCTCTGCAATACAAGGTCCACACCAAGTTGCCCAAATATCTAAATATAAATATTTTCCTTTTAAGTCGTCTAAAGAAGTGGTTCCGCCTGCATTGTTTTCATAATCTACAAATTTTGGAGACGGACTTCCTTTTGCCAAAGCTTTCAATTTGTTGTAAGAAGTTGTAATTGTTTTGTTGTTTTCTTCGTTGGTAGAATTGTTAGAAAAAAGGGAGTAAAATTCTTCTAAATTCTCTGTGTAAGTAACTCCGTATTTAGCGGCATCATATAATAGCTTATTTTTTATTTTATCACTTTTAATTTTTGCAGTCAATTTTAAATAGGCAATATCATCTGCTATAGAATCTTTTTTTGCTAATACTGTCGCATTGGTTGCTAATGCATTAGCAACAAGACTTCTATACCCTGGAGAAAAAAGAAAGTCGTTTTCATTTTCTAAATCGATATTTTTTAATTCATCTAAAAAGTTTTCCGAAGCTTTAAAACTTTTGTCTTTAGTGTAATATCCATGATAAGGAGTGTAGTTCTGTAAAGTAGATAAATAACTGTAATTAATGTTTTTAAGTTCCTTGTTTTTAAATTCTTCAGAAATATCATTTGTTTTTATTAATAAATCTTCTTCTGTTTTTTTTATATTTAATAAATGTGCTTTAAAACTTGCTTCATCTTTTAGATACATTTCTTTTTGATCTCCAGTTGTAGCTGCTATAACCTTATTTTTTTCTGATAAGTATTTATTAATAGTGCTATTACTGCCTGATAATTGTAGCGTAGAGTCTTTTTTTTCTGAATCGTATTCAATTTTTAAAATGCTTCCTTTAGTAATATATAAATTAGTGAAATCTTTATCTTGACGCAGTGCGTAAAAGTCGGTAGATATCTTTAAAGTGTCTCTAAAAGTACCATCTTCTGCAATAGTTATATCAGCAACTTTATCCATTGTATATTGATCGTAAATGATTACTTTTTTAGAATCTGTATTTTCAATTTTACCAGAAATAATTGCATAGTCTACCGTTTCTTCAGGTTTTTGTTTACAAGATAATATGGTTGTAAAGGCAATTAAAAGTAGTAGCTTCTTCATAATTTTATTGGTTTAAGTTTATATTGAAATTTTTAAGAGTGTATTGTTTTTTTTGTTTGTATCAAAACGATTGTCTTTTCTATATCCTACAATCCAAATAATGGCATTGTCATTATTGCAGAGTAGCCATGTGTTTTGTTTTTGTAAAAGCGAGAATTTTTCGTCTTTAAAATACTTGCTTAATTTCTTTTTCCCAGTCATTCCAGAAGGATAGAAGAAATCTCCATCTTGCCACTTTCTAAGTGTTAAAGGGAACTGTAAGTTTTGTTTATCAATATAAATGGTTTGTTTGTTCTCTGTTGATTTTTCTTGTACTTCTTCAATTTTTAAATGAATAGGATTTGTAATTTCTACAGTGTCTTTATCAATCTCAAAGATAGTTTCTACTGCTGATAACCCTTTTTTTGTTAGAATTAAAAAATTTCTATCTTTTAATAAAGTATGTGTTTTAGAGATAACTTGTTTCCCAGACTGTGCAGAAAGTAGATCGGCAACATCATTCCATTCTGTAAAATTATAGTCTTTTAAAAGTTGATATAAATAAGCCTTCGGGTTCGATAATTTTTCAATTTTAGAAATATCAATTTTAGAAATATTGTTTTCTGTCGCTATTGTTTCTGCTGATATTTCATTAATTCGATCTTCAATGATTTGCTGACTTTCCTTTAAATGTGCCGTTGTTTTTTCAAAAGTTTCTAACAAACTAGGGTTTATTTCCTTTAAAACAGGAAGAATTTGATGTCTAATTTTATTTCTGATGTATTTTGTAGAGGCATTGCTTTTATCTTCTCGCCAAGAAATATTGTTTTCTTTTACAAAAGTTAAAATTTCTTCTCTAGAAAACTTTAAAAGCGGACGTACAATATTCCCATTAATTTCCGGAATTCCTGTTAAGCCATCTAAACCGGCACCACGCGTTAAATTAATTAGAAAAGTTTCTAAATTATCATCTGCATGATGAGCTGTTAAAATATAATCGAATTGGTGTTTTTCTATAAGTTCATTAAACCAATCATACCGTAAGTTTCTTGCAGCAATTTGTGTAGATTGTTTGTTTTCTTTGGCAAATTGGGTTGTATTAAAATGAATTGTAAAAACTTCGGTATTTAGTTTTTTACCTAAGGCTTTTACAAACTCTTCGTCTATATCACATTCAATTGGTCTTAAATTAAAGTTGCAATGTGCTAAAGAAATATCAAATTTTAATGTTGATAAAAGATGCGTTAAAACCACAGAATCTACTCCGCCAGAAATGGCGATTAATAACTTTTTATCCTTTAAAAAAGGAAGGTTTTGGTGAATGTGGTTCTCTAGTTTTTTTAGCATTATACCTCAAAAATAACAATTTTAAATGTGATAGTGTAATTTAATTTGAAGAGTATTGTATATCGTCTTTTGTATTCAATTTTCCATCTCCTCCTAAAGAAGTCAATTTGTAATTTTGTCCATCTTTAGATGGAATATATACAAAAGTAGATTTCCAATAATCGGTTGTTAAATTGCTTCTTAATGGGTTGTTTCTAATAATGACTTTTAATTCTGATGGGAATTTTCCAAATTGTTTCTTTTCTGCTTCTAAAAGTTTAGAAATTTCCAGCATTCTTTTTGTAGTTCTCTTTGGATTCTCATTTTTAAAAAAGAAGAAAGAAAATAGGAAATAAACAGGAATAAAAATGATAAATAAAACTAAAAGTGGTTTTGCCATTGGGTGCCAAACAATACTTTTTGGTAGGTTATTTTCTTTCTCATACTTTCTTCTTCTTTTTAATTAAACCAATGTTTAATGTCTAAATAGGTGTCTAAAATACATCCTATAAAAGCAAACATTTTATTGTTTATTTAACCAAGCACGAATATCTTTTCTGATAGAAACTTCTGGTTTTGGCAACGGAATAGTTTTACCAAATTGTTTACTTCTGTTAAATTTAGAAAAGGTTACTTTAAGAGCTTTCCATTCTGCTGGGTACAACGTTAAAAACATATTAAACATATTCTGTTCAGTTGGTTTTTCTTTTAAATTATCTAATGTTTTCTTAAAAAGTTCTTCTTGATTTGGTATCATAATGTAGATTTAAATAAAATTATTAATTGTTTTTTATTGCCTTATAAAACACTTGCTGCAGCTTTGGTCTTATATTTAGATTGTATATATTTCTATGGTTTCTATTGGGATATACTCTGTTTGATAAGAATATAAAAACTAAATTATTTGTAGGATCTGCCCAAACAAAAGTTCCGGTAAAACCACTATGTCCAAAACTCTCTGGACTCACTTCTGGTGCAGGATAAGCTTCTTTTATAGATAATGTGGCATTGTTAATTAAGGGTTTGTCAAAACCTAAACCTCTTCTGTTTTCGTTATTTGGATATTGAATTCTGGTAAATTCCTTTAAAGTGTTTTCGGAGATATATCTTTTTCCGTCATAGATTCCGTAATTGGCATACATCTGCATAATTTTTGCCAAATCTAATGAAGTACCAAACAAACCTGCGTTACCCGAAATTCCTCCTAAAAGAGCTGCATTTTCATCATGAACCCAGTTTTTTGTAAGTCCTTTTCTAAAAAGGCTATCGACTTCTGTTGGCACAATTAAATTATTAAAGTTTTTAGATTTTGGTCTGTATCCTAAAGTGGTAGCTCCTAATGGCCCATAAAAATTATCCTGCAGATATTCTGTGTAATTTTCATTGGTAATTTGACTGATCAAGTCAGGATAAATTAAAAAACTTAAACCAGAATATTTGTATTTTTTTACATCAGAAACTTTAGATCGGTTAATTTGTCTAAATACTTTATTTTTAAATCGATTCTTAATATAAAGTCCTTCGTAAGCTTCGTTTTTAAATCTTCTACTAGCTTTAGTTCTTATAAAACGTGATTTTATTTTGCCATTTTTCTTTAAAACTTCATTTAAAAAAATAATATACGGACTCAATCCTGCCTGATGTGCTAAAATTTCTCTAACGGTAAGTTCTTTTTTATCTTTTCTTTTTTTCCAAGGTTTCCAATATGTGCTAAAAGGACTGTCTAAATCTAGTTTTCCTTCAGAATGAAGTTTCATTAAAGCAGGTAAAGGTCCTGTAATTTTTGTTACAGAAGCTAAATCGTACATATCATCTAAACGTACTGCTTGAATACTGTCATAGGTATGAAAACCATAGGCTTTATTAAAAATAATCTTACTGTCTTTTACCACTAAAATCTGTGCACCAGGAAATGCTTCTTGTTGTATTCCAACAGTCATAATGGAATCTACTTTGGTGTAAATGTAAAGTGAGTCCATACCCACTTCAGAGGGGTTTCCGTAAGTGATTTTTAGATTTTGAGCAATTGTAAAATGTGTGATAAATAAGAATACAATTAACAATAAAGTAGCTGTTTGTTTAAATGTTGTCATATTTATTGATAATTATTTTATGATTACTGTTTACTTAGAATTCAATAAAGCAAACTTCATTGCTTTTGCTTTTAGCAAACATTCTTCGTATTCTTTTTCTACAACAGATTGTGCTGTAATTGCGCCGCCAACGGAGTAAGAAACATATTTTTCTGCTTCATTATATAAGATACTTCTTATGATTACATTAAAGTCAAAATCGTTTTCTGGTGTAAAATAACCAATCGTTCCAGAGTATAAACCACGTTTGGTTTCTTCTAAATCTTCAATAATTTTCATGGCAGAAACTTTAGGAGCTCCGGTCATACTTCCCATCGGAAACGTACTTTGTAGCACGTCTATAGGATGTGTGTTTTCTTCTACTTCAGAAACTACTGTAGAAATTAATTGATGCACTTGCTTAAAAGAATACACTTTGCACAATTCTTCTACTTTTACACTTCCAATTTTAGCCGTTTTAGACAAGTCGTTTCTAACCAAATCTACAATCATTACATTTTCTGCGCGTTCTTTTTCGTCTCGTGTTAAATCTAACGCTAATTGTGCGTCATCAAACTCGCTAACCAATCTTTTTGCAGTTCCTTTTATAGGTTGAGAAATTATTTTTGTGCCTTCTTTTTTAATATACCTTTCTGGTGAAGCACACAGAGCATATTTATCATCTAGTTTTAAAAAGGCAGCAAAAGGAGGTTCGGAAATTTGGTTGAGGTGTTTATATACTTCAATCGGATTTATAGTAGCATTTTCTGCATAAAATTCTTGACAAAAATTGGCTTCGTAAATATCTCCTCTTTTTATGTGTTCTAAAACTTCGGTTACTTTTGCATGATATTCATCTTTATGAATTCGTAGTTTTATTTTGATGTCACTTTTAGATTGCTGGATTGTTGGATTTTTAGATTTAAGAATCTCATCAAAATCACTTTCAATTTCATCATCTACCATTCTTAAATACTGAAAATCTACAGAATTTCCCTTTATAAAAACAAGCTTCTTAGGTTGAAAAAAATACAAATCGGCAAAATCTAAACCATCAAAATTCTTGGAAGAAAGTTGCTCTACATCATTTTTAACATCATAGGTGATGTAACCAAAAATATAATCTTTGGTAATGGTTTGGTATTCCTTTAATTTCTCAAAAGCGTTGTAATAATCTGTTTTAATAGAAGTAAAATCGTCTGCTGCTAATGCACCATCGAAACTAGAGTATTTTTGATGATAATTGTTGGAGTCTAACCAAATAACAGTTTCAAATTGTTGCGCCCAAGACAATAAATTGTTTTTGAACTCAATAGTATTATCAACAGAAAAAGTGCGAGTTGTTCTTTGCATATTCGCTTCAAAAATACAATTCTTATTTCTTTGAGGTATAAATTTTTAAATTGATTTGATGTTGATGTTAAAATGTTTTTCCAATTGTAAATTGGATAGGAATTGCAACTCCAGAATTTTTAGTAAAAATATTTCCGTTAGAGTAATGCATAATTCTAAGTTCTGCATTGTAAGCTCTTTTTTCTCCAAAGAAAACACCTAAACCCATCGTATCTTGATACGTGATTTTAGGTCCTGTTTCTAGATTATCTATGTTGCTTTTGGTTAAATAAGTCGGGCCAATTAAAGAGTAATTGGTGTACATGTCAAAACCATCTCTTCGCATTAAGTAAAAACGCATGGTAGGGAAAATAGAAAACGCAAACACATTTGTATTGGTGGCTTCCGTGTTAAAAGCCGTAACACTAACTCCCCAATCTAAAGAAAAAAGTTTTTGTGTTCTAAAAGCAAGTCTTTGGTAGGTTATAGAAAAAGAATTTTCTGCTTTTACATCTCCAACCCAAAAAACCGGAATTCCGAAACTTTCGAAATTACCAACTTTTAAACTCATTCCGAAAAATTGGTTTGTACCAAAACCAATTTTACTAGTTCCGTAACTGACTTGTAAAATGTTCTTTGGAAAGAAATACCTTTCATCATTTTCATACTCTAAAGCCAACTCTTCTGGAATTTTTTGGATGTGGTATTCAAAACCAACAGAGGCTTGTGAAATAGAAGGTTGATTATGTTTATCTGATTTCGGAAAAAAGGTTCCGTTTAAGGCCAATTTCCATCGGTCATTTAATTGATAATTGAAACCAAAACCATAGAGGAAACTTCCATAATGAGCATCGTCATAAATTACTTTGTCTTCAATAGAAAAACCACTTCTTGTAACATTTGCAGCGCCAACTTCTCCAAAAAAGGATAATTTATTGGTAATGTTGATGTTCTTTTTAAGTGACAAATACCAAGCGTTAATCCACACACTTCTGTAGTAACCAATATTATTTACATTGTCGTATTTAAACCAAGAAGCAGGTCTAATAACTCCAAATTGTAATGCTAAGTTTTCTTTTATTTTATAACCAAAACCTAATTTTCCTGAAAAATAGTTTTTACTGAAGGTTTCTGTTTCATAACCATCAATTAAGTTATCATTAGAAAAAGGATAAAAAATACCACCAAAGTTAACACTATAGTAAAAATTGGATAAAAATTTAGAAGGTTGTGTTTTTGGGGTCTCACTTTCTTGACTATTCAGGTTAAAGAATATCATAAAAAAAGAAAGTAAGAACATGTTTTTTTTCATTTTATAAAAGTAAGTAACTTTTTAAAAAGAAAAAGGATTGGTAAAGAAGCTATTTTTATGAAGTATATTTTTAGATTTATTTTTTCGGTAGTATCTTTACATTATGGAGTTAATTATTTTAGGACTGGTTATTGGTTTAGGTATTTCCTATCTAATATCGAAACGATTTTCAGTATCAAAGAAAAAGAATTTAGTAGAAAAGCAATCTGTTATTTTATTGGATAAAATAAAGAAAGTGTCTAAATTGATTACTGTAGAAGGAGATTTTTCTGAAATTTATCATCATGAAAATACCAAAGAAAACTTTTGGGGATTTAGTAGTAAAAAGAAAGCGATTGTTTTAATTCAGGCAAAAGCACACATTGGTTTCGACTTTAGAAAAATTAAACTGGCAGCTAATACAGAAAAAAAGGAAATTGTTTTATCAGATTTTCCGCAGCCAGAAGTGGTTTCTATTGAATGCGATATTAAGTTTTACGATATAAAAAATGGCTATTTAAATAAATTTGGTACAGAAGATTTTACCAGTTTAAATAAAGATGCAAAAGAACATGTGTTGAATAAAATACCAGAAAGTAATTTAATACAATTGGCAAATAAAGAAGCTTTAGAAGCCATTTTATTAATGGAAAATATTGTAGAAACGATTGGCTGGAAACTAGATTATACCGCTTTGGAAGCAAATGAAGCGCATAAAAAAATCTCGAAATAAAATGTATTTCGAGATTTTTAAAATTATATATTTTACTAATTAAGCATTTAAAGGCTTTCCGTCCCAAGCAGCTTTTGCAGCTTCTTTTACCGCTTCAGAATACGTTGGGTGACCATGACAAATTCTTGCCAAGTCTTCTGCAGATGCTCTATATTCCATTGCAACTGCAGCTTCCATAATTAAATCTGCAACACGTGCACCAACCATGTGAACTCCTAAAATTTCATCTGTATTTTTATCTGCAATCACTTTTACAAAACCATCTGTATCTCCACTTGCACGAGATCTACCTAAAGCTCTCATAGAAAATTTACCAACTTTGTAATCTACTTTTGCATCTTTTAATTCTTGTTCTGTTTTACCAACAGCAGCAACTTCTGGCCATGTGTATACAATACCAGGAATTAAATTATAATCGATATGTGGTTTTTCGCCAGCTAAATACTCAGCTACAACAACACCTTCTTCTTCTGCTTTGTGTGCTAACATTGCACCTTTAACAACATCACCAATTGCGTAAATATTAGAAACATTGGTTTGCAAATGATCGTTTGTGGTAACTTGTCCACGTTCGTTAACTTCTACACCAATTTTTTCTAAACCTAAACCTTCTGTGTATGCTTTTCTACCAACAGCAACCAAACAATAATCTCCAGTAAAAGTAACTTCTTCACCTTTTTTGTTATTTGCTTTTACAATAACCTCATCACCGTTTCTTTCTACAGAAGTAACCCCTGTACTTAAGCTAAACTTAATACCTTGTTTCTTTAAAACTTTAGTTAATTCTTTAGAAACATCCGCATCCATAGTTGGTGTAATTTTTGGTGCGTATTCTACAACAGTTACATCTGCTCCTAAACGTTTGTAAACTGTACCTAACTCTAAACCAATAACACCACCACCAATTACAATTAAATGTTTTGGTACTTCAGTTAATTTTAAAGCTTCGGTAGAAGTAATTACACGTTCTTTATCTAAGGAGATAAATGGTAAAGTAGACGGTTTAGAACCTGTTGCAATAATAATATTAGTTCCTTCAATTATTTCTGAAGAACCATCTTTTTTAGTAATCTTTACATGTGTTGCATCTTCAAAAGAACCTAAACCTTCAAAAACATCAACATTGTTTTTGTCCATTAAATAGGTGATTCCTCCTGTAGTTGTTTCTACAACTTTGGCTTTTCTTTCTACCATTTTTCCAAAATCGAACGTAGGGTTTTCAACAGAAATTCCGTGTTCTTCGAAATGGTTAACAGCATCATAATAATGATGCGAAGAATCTAACAATGCTTTAGATGGAATGCAACCAACGTTTAAACAGGTTCCTCCTAAAGTTGAATATTTTTCTATAATTGCTACTTTTTTACCTAATTGAGAAGCTCTAACTGCAGAAATGTATCCTCCAGGACCAGATCCAATTACAATAATATCGTATTTCATGATTGCGTTTGTTTTGCGTATAATGTAACCTTTCGGTTTTTTTTTTATATTGATGAACAAAAATACATATATTTTCATAGAATAAAGTAAGAAATAAGTAGTTTTACCAATCTGAATTTCTTATTTTTTAGCTAAATAAGTTTTAAAAAGAACCAGATTTTAAATGAAAAATGATTTGAAAGAATTAACAATACAAAATGTCTTAATTATTGGTTATGTTTGGGTTGAGCCAAATTCTTCTGCTGCCGGAAGTAGAATGATGCAATTAATTGAGCAGTTTTTAAAATATAATTATAGAATAACTTTTGCTTCTCCTGCGCAAAAAAGTGAAAAAGCTACAAGTTTAAATTCTTTAGGAATTGATGAAGTTTCTATTGAGCTAAACAATGCTTCTTTTGATGATTTTATAACAGAGTTGCAACCAGAAATTGTAATGTTCGATCGTTTTATGATGGAAGAGCAATTTGGTTGGCGCGTTGCGGAAAATTGCCCAAATGCAATTAGAATATTAGATACGGAAGATTTACATTTTTTACGTAAAACACGTCATCAACAATTAAAAAAAGGAGAAGAATTTACAACAGAAGCATTATTAAAATCGGATGATGCAAAAAGAGAAATTGCGGCTATTTTGCGTTGCGACATGAGTTTGATTATTTCTACGTATGAAATGGATTTATTAAAATCTGTTTTTAAAGTTGATGAAAAAATCTTGTATTACCTACCTTTCTTATTAGATAAGATTGATGAGCATCAACAAGAAAAATGGAAGTCTTTTGATGAAAGAGCAAACTTTGTGTTTATAGGTAATTTCTTTCACAAACCAAATGTAGACGCTGTTTTAACTTTAAAAACTGAAATTTGGAGTGAAATTAGAGAGCAACTTCCAAAAGCAGAAGTTCATATTTATGGTGCGTATGCGAATCAACAAATAAATCAATTACATAATAAAAAGGAAGGTTTTATTATTAAAGGTTTTGCCGAGGATGCTAAAGAAGTGGTAAGAAATGCGAGAGTTGTTTTGGCTCCGTTACGTTTTGGAGCAGGAATAAAAGGAAAACTGACCGAAGCGATGATTTGTGGAACACCAAGCGTAACTACAGAAATTGGAGCAGAAGGAATGTGCGATAGATTTCCTTGGAATGGTTTTGTAGAAAATGATTTTTCTGATTTTGCATTGATTTCCGCAGAATTGTATCGAAATAAAAATTTGTGGAAAAGTCATCAATTAACAGGAGCTGAAATTATCAATGAAATATATGATAAAGAGAAGTTAGGTGTGCTTTTTATCAACCAAATAAAAGAAATTCAAGAAAATTTAGAACAACACAGAACTCAGAATTTTTTAGGAAATTTATTGCAACATCAAACGTTACAGTCAACAAAATACATGAGTAAATGGATTGAAGCTAAAAACAGTATTCAGTAATTTATTTTAAAGAGATCAGTACTTGTTTTCAAATATTATAATTGCATAAAAAATGCAATATGTCTGGTTGAGCGCAGTCGAAACCTAATTTTAAGTATCTAATAGTTCTCAACTGCGCTCGAACTGACAATAGTAATTTAATTTCTATAAATTAATTTCCTTAACAATACTCTCGTTTCCAAATTTATCAACAGCAGTTATGGCAATCGCTTTTAAAATGCTTTTTGAATTTTTATTATCAACCTTAACTAAAGGTATGTTTTGTGAGTTTGTAAAAATACCATGAATGCTATAATCCCATTTAGAATTGTATTTGTAATAAATTACCCAATTTGCAATTTCATCAATGTTTTTATGCGCCCAAATTACCGATAAATTGTCTTTATCTTTAGAGTAATTTACAGTTGGAGCTTCTGGTGCTGTTGTGCTTAACCAAGGGTAACTAGGTGTTAATGCTTGCTTTTTATAAGGACCATTAAAAATTGCTTCCGTAAGTTCTGGAGAATCAATTAAAGGCGCAATACTCCAGTGCACCGTTCCTGGAGATTTTGAGGTCATTCCACGCGTAATCATAATCTGATTGATGACTTCATCAATTGCTTCTTCCCCTTTTTTACTAGCAAGACTCATTCCTGGCCAAAGATGTCTTTGTTTGGTGTTTTCACCTATCCACCAATTTAATAAAACAGGAAAACTTACATCCATTCTATTAATAGGCCAATACAATTGCGGTGTAAAATAATCTATCCAACCTTCGTTTAACCAAAGTTTTGCATCTGCATACAACTCGCTATATTGGTCAAAACCAGCAGTTACTGAAGCAGGATAATTAGGTCTCCAAAATCCAAAAGGACTAATGCCAAATTTAACGTTAGGTTTTGTTTCTTTTATATTTGTGTAAATACTTTTAACGAATTGGTTTACATTATCTCGTCTCCAATCATCTCTTTTTAATTTTCCGCCAGTATTTAAGTATGCTTTCCAGCTTTTATCATCAGGAAAATCTTTGTTGTTGTTGTAAGAAGGGTATGGGTAAAAATAATCATCAAAATGAATTCCGTCTACATTATATATTTCAACAATATCCATAACAACTTTGTAGCTATGGTTTTGCGTTTTTTTATTTCCTGGATCTAGCCAATAAAAACCAGTTTCTAGTTTTACAGCCAATTCTGGTTGTTTGCTAACAATAGAAGCTGCTGTTATTTCGCCTCCGGTGGTGTGGTGTGCTCTATAAGGATTTAGCCAAGCATGTAATTCTAGTCCTCTTTTATGTGCTTCTTTAATCCAAAATTCTAAAGGATCATAATATGGAGAAGGCGCTTTACCTTGAGTTCCTGTTAAAAAATAAGACCAAGGTTCTAAGTCGCTTTTGTACATAGCGTCTGCTTGCGGTCTCACTTGTAACACAACGGCGTTAAAATTATTTTTATGAAGCAGGTCTAATAATTTAATAGCTTCTTCTTTTTGTTGTTTGCTAGAAAGACCACGTTTACTTGGCCAATTTATATTTGCAACACTCGCAATCCAAGCAGCTCTAAATTCTCTTTCAGGAGCAGGAATTACCCTTTTTTTTATCTCAATAATTTTTTCAACTTCAACACTTTTTTCAATTTCAATGTTTTTTTGTATTTTATTGTCTGTTTTGACTTCTTTGTTATAAATTTTTTTACTACAATTTATAAATAGCAAAGTGAATAAAACAATAAAATATATTGATTTGGTGTTTTTATAAAAAAGCATTTTCATTGATGTTGTTATGTTTATTCTAATAATCGCTTTTTTTTCTAGTTGAAAATTACATTAAAACTACGCCATCTTTAATGTAGTATTTCTTTTGTCTTCAATAAGAATGAATCTAAAAAAATATTCAGTCGCAGTTTTCAGTATATAAATAACTGAATACTGCGACTGAAAACTGAAAATTAAATTAACCCTGCTCTTCTTAAAAGTGCATCTGGTTTTGGTTCTTTTCCTCTAAAACGTTTGTATAATTCCATAGGTTTTTCTGTTCCACCTTTAGAAAGTACGTTGTCTTTAAATTTTGTAGCTACTTCTTTATTAAAAATCCCTTCTTCTAAGAAATATTCAAAAGCATCTGCATCTAAAACTTCTGCCCATTTGTAAGAGTAATATCCGGCAGAATATCCTCCTTGAAAAATATGAGAAAAAGCAGTACTCATACAATTTTCTGCAACATCAGGATATAATTTTGTGTTTTCAAAAGCTGTATTTTCAAACTCTTTGATAGATTTTATTTCTGATGGATCTTGTCCGTGCCATTGCATGTCTAAAAGACCAAAACTAAGCTGACGTAAAGTTTGCATTCCCTCATGGAAACTAGCAGATTCTTTAATTTTCTCTACATATTTCATCGGAATAACTTCTCCGGTTTCATAATGCTTTGCAAACAATTCTAATGCTTCTTTTTCGAAACACCAGTTTTCTAAAACCTGACTTGGTAATTCTACAAAATCCCAAGAAACAGACGTTCCAGATAAGCTGTTGTATGTGGTGTTTGCTAACATTCCGTGTAGCGCGTGTCCAAATTCATGAAACAAGGTAGTCACCTCATTAAACGTTAATAAAGACGGTTTGGTTGCGGTTGGTTTGGTAAAGTTGCAAACAATAGAAACCTGTGGTCTTTCGTTAATTCCGTTTTTAATTTGTTGCGATTTGTAACTTGTCATCCACGCACCATTTCTTTTTCCTTTTCTAGGATGAAAATCAGCATAAAAATGCGATACAAAATTTCCGTTAGCATCAGTTACGTTATATGTTTTAACATCATCATGGTATTTGTCGATGTTGTTTATTTCTTCAAATTTTAAATCATATAAACGATTGGCAATTTCAAAAACACCATCAATTACATTTTCTAATTTAAAATAAGGTTTTAAAGCCTCTTGATCTAAATCGAATAATTCTTTTTTTAACTTTTCTGAATAATAAGAACCATCCCATTTCTGAAGCTGATCTATTCCGTCTAATTTTTTTGCAAAATTTTCTAAATTTTCAAACTCTTTTAATGCAGCAGGTTTTGCTTTTTCTAAAAGGTTGTTAGAAAATTCGATTACTTTTTCTGGCGTTTCTGCCATTCTTTCTTCTAAAACAAAATGAGCATGTGTTTTATAACCTAGTAAATTAGCTCTTTTCTGACGAAGATTTACAATGTCTAAAACAACTTGTTCGTTATTAAATTCATTGTCCTGAAATGCTTTTTTACCAGCAGCAATGGCCATTTCTTTACGCAATTCTCTGTTGTCTGCATACGTTAAAAAAGGAATGTAACTTGGGTAATCTAAAGTAAAAATATATCCTTCTTTATCTCTAGATTTTGCTACTTCTTTAGCAGCTTCTTTTTCGCTTTCTGGTAAGCCTGCAAGATCTTTTTCATCCGTTAAATGCATCTCGAAAGCCTGCGTTTCAGCTAGTACATTTTCGCCAAACTTTAAAGATAATTTAGAAAGTTTTGCATCAATTTCACGAAGCTTCGTTTTATCTGCTTCCTTTAAATTAGCACCGTTTCTAGCAAAACTTTTATATTGCTTCTCTAAAAGCATGGTTTGTTCTGGTGTTAAATCTAAATTTTCTTTAGCATCAAAAACGGATTTTACCCTTTTAAATAAATCTTGGTTTAAGGTAATGTCGTTTCCAAATTCACTTAACCAAGGAGAAACTTCTTGTGCTATTTTCTGAATCTCATCATTTGTTTCTGCAGAATTCAAATTGAAAAAAATACTGGTAATTTTATTCAGTTTTTCACCAGAAAAATCTAAAGCAACGGTTGTGTTTTCAAAAGTTGGTTGTTCTGTATTATTTATAATTGCATCAATTTCTGCTTTGGCAATTTCAATCCCTTTTTTAATGGCAGGTTTGTAATCGTCATTAGAAATTTTTGAAAAAGGAGGCGTATTAAAATCTTGTAAAAGTGGATTCATGATTTCTTTGTATATAGATGTAAATATAAATATTCTATCAATTTTATACTTGAAATCAGTATAAAAACTTTCATTTAACGAAGAAATAATTAACTTTATCTAATTTTTATAAATTAAGGTATGCTTTAGAGTTACCTTTAGATGAATACTTAATATATCTCCCAAATCATGAAAAGCGTATTTATTAATTTAATAATAATTTTAATTACTTGTTTTAGTTATGGACAGACAGCTAATGATGGTCTATATTTTGATGGTGTAGATGATTTTATAAATGTAGGTGGTGCTGCAAATACTAATATAACAAACATTAATAGTAGAACAACCAACAACAGAACTTACGAGACATGGTTTAAAGCAGATGCAGTTACTTCTAGGCAATTTATTATGAAAGAAGGGGCTGGTACAAGAGCAATTGTTGTTTATATAGAAAATGGATATTTAATTATTGGAGGCTATAATAGAAACGATTATACACCAGATTGGGAAGGTACTTTTTTAAGAAAAGCTATTTCTGCAGGTACGTGGTATCATGTTGCTATGGTGTTAGATAATGCTTTAGCTGCTAATACTACTACAAATCTTATGGGAGCTAATGAAAATACTGCTTTAAAATTTTATTTAGATGGTACTTTAATTGGTGAAAATTCGGGATATGAATTTAGAGCTCATAACACTGTTAGACTTGGCTATAAAGATGCAGCTGTTAGATTGCCTAGTGTTGCAGGAACTTGGGTAAGTCAATTAAGTTCTGAGTATTTCTATGCCTCATCAACTTTAACAAATTATTCTGGTGATGATTATTTTAAAGGATATTTATGGGGATTTAGGCTTTGGAATAGAGTTAGAACTCCTACGGAAATAGATGCTTATAAAGCAGACATTATAACTACTGTAGGTACAGATGACTTAGTTGCTATCTTAGATGGAGATACTTTTACATATTTAAATAATGACAATACAACTACCTCTGAAGCTACCGTTTCCTCTGTTCCAACTATTGTTTGGAGTGCTACAGCTGCTTCATCAGATTGGAATACGGGTTCTAATTGGGTTGGTAACATTGTACCAAATTCATTAAAAAAAGAAAGTGCACAAATACAGGTTTCTAGTAATTATCCAGAAATAGCAACCCATATTGTTGTAGGGGATTTAATAGTTGATACTGGAGCTAGTATAACCGTTAATACAGGCGGAACGATGGAGGTTTCTTATGATTTAACAAATAATGGTACTATTACTGTTTTAGATGATGCTAGTTTAATTTTAAGAGAAAAAGATGCAGCTGTAAGTGCAGGTACGTTTAATATTCAAAAAGTTACGCCAACTTATGGCAGTAATAAGTTTTATTCATATTGGAGTTCTCCGGTTGTAGCCTCAGACTCTAATATTGCAACTGTTTTTTCAGACGCTTCAATAATTTATAAATTCGATGCGGCTGCTGCAAATTCAGATTGGGTTTCTACAGGGAGTTCAGATTTTAATCCAGGAATTGGATATGCTGTTCGTAATGAGAGTACGGGAGGACAATTAAGAACTTTTACAGGAAATATTAATAAAGGTGATATAGCCGTAGATATATACAATACTACAAATTTAACAGGGCCAGATTTTGATGGAATTCCATGGTCTACAAGTGGAGATAATTTAATTGGTAATCCATATGCTGCAGCGATAAATTGGGACTTAGTTATTACAGACCCAGATAATACAGAAATAGATGGTACTATGTACCTTTGGGACCAAAACTCGGTTCATATAGGTGAAAACAGACAAGCAGATTACTTAGAGTATAACATGACAGGTGGGGTAAGTAATACAACCACTAGTAATATTGGTTCTGGTCAAGGTTTTTTTATAAAAACAACAAGTGCAAACCCTAATTTAAAAATCACTTTTAAGACAACACATCAAATTGCAGGGGCAAATACAAAATTTCTTAGAAGTAGTACTAATAACGATAGTAGTGTAAAGAAGAAAGGTCGTTCTTGGTTTACTTTTAATCATAATGATATTACAAAAACAATATTGATAGGTTCCTTAGAGGGAGCAACAGAAAATTTTGATCGCTTGTATGATGCTCCTTTTGATGTGGAGAAGAAATTTATGGGGTTTTATTCGTTTGTAGAAGATGCATACAAGGCAACTATACAAGGTTTACCTGTTTTAAAAGAGGATATTAAAACAGTTAAGCTAGGGTTTGTAGTAGATGAAATAGGAGGTTATGCTATCAGTATTCAAGAAGAGCAAATAGAAGAAGGTTATAATATTTATTTATTAGATACAGAAAAGGGAATGACTGTAGATTTAAAGCAAGCAGAATATAATTTTACTATTGATGCTGTTGGTGAAAATAATACCAGATTTAAAGTAGTGTATGCTAAAAGTAAATTTAAAACATTAGGTAAAGAGTTTAATGAGATTGAGGCTAAAGAACTTTCTGTGTATCTCGATGCTGGAAAAGAATTAATAGTAACATACAATAATAGTAAAGATGATATAGATGAGGTTTCTTTGTTTAATGTTAAAGGAAGAAAGGTAGCTTCTTACAAAGGAATCCAAAAAAAGAATACGTCTAATTTGTCACCTGGGGTTTATGTTGTAAAAGTAAAATTACAAGATACTAGCACCTTAAATAAAAAAATATTAATTGGCACTGTCTCATAAAGTGTGTAAGTTTTAAAATCTCAGGTTAATTAATTAACCTGAGATTTTTTTATTAATTTTAA
>NZ_WTLD01000010.1:59708-128065 GCF_011379025.1 Polaribacter sp. 11A2H | reverse complement strand
TTAAAATTAATAAAAAAATCTCAGGTTAATTAATTAACCTGAGATTTTAAAACTTACACACTTTATGAGACAGTGCCCTTTTTTTTGTACCCTTTATTAATTCTTTATTTTAAATCTTGTAATAAAACCTCTACAGCTTTCTTTAACTGATCATCTTCTCCCCTTGCTTTCCATCCCGGTTTATTTTGTACTAAAATATCTGGCACTGCAGGTCCATTTTCCATATTCATACCAGATTCTTTAACATACCAAGCTCTATAAGGCATTCTAATAGAACCGTCTTGTAATCTTTGAGAACCCGTAGAAATTACAGCTCCAAAAGTTGGTTGTCCTACTACTTTACCTAACTTAAAACTTTTAAATGCGTGTGCAAAAATTTCGGCATTAGAATAACTACTTTCATTTGTTAAAGCTACTAAAGGCTTTGTATTTACAGCCAATAAAGCTCTTTCGTTAAAAGGATAATTACCAGAGAATTTTTTGTTATCTCTTTGTAAATTATCAGTTGCTCCTCTTGGTACAGTGTAAGAATGTTGTTGCACTGTTAAAACAGCCATTAAACGATCTGTAGTCCAACCACCACCATTATTTCTAACATCTATTACAATTCCTTTTTTACCATAACCACTTGCTTTTAACTCTCTTTCAAAACGCTCAAAACTTGGTAAATTCATTCCTTGTATATGAATATAACCTAGTTGTCCGTTAGAAAATTCATCAACTAACTTTTTTCTAGAGTTTATCCATTCTTCATAACGTAAATCCCTTATAGTTCCTGTAGATTCTGTTCTTACTACAACTTCTCTTTTATCTGCTAAAGTTAATAAGATTTCATTTTCAGAAGTGTTTTTTAATAAACTATAAAAGTTGGTATTTTCTTTAATCTCTTTTCCGTTTACATTTGTAATAACATCTCCTTTTTGCAAAGAAACTGTTGTTTTTGTTGCAGCAGAATTAGGTAAAATAAAGTTAATTTTCACTCCTTTTTTTACATTAGAAACATCTAAGCCTAATAGACCAACATTATCATTAGAAACTTTTTCAGGCGTTTTACCTCTATATCCCATATGACTTGCATTTAATTGCCCTAACATGTTGTTAAACATAAAAGAATAGTCATGTTTACTTTGGGCAGCCAAAACCATTGGTCGGTATCTTTCTACAATTTTATCCCAATTATACCCATGAAACTTAGGATCATAAAAACCTGCAGTAATTGCTCTAACACCTTCTTCAAAAACTTGTTCATTTAGTTTCCTAAAATTTGTTGTATACGTAGCTGAATGAGAAAAAGATAACACCTTATCAGATTTTAAGTTTAAAGATTTTAACTTTCCGGCTGCAGCATAATATAAGTCATCCTTATGTAAACTATAACCACGCAAACTACCAACACCTTTAACTAATTTTGGTTTGCCTCCTTTTAAGTCTAATTTATACAAACCGTTTTCACCTGTTGTTGCATCTAAAGCTGCAATATAAATACTCTTACTATCTGCACTAAAAAATCTTCCGCTTTCATTACCTGCCCAATTTGTTAACTGTACAAGTCTGTCGTAAATTTTATCTTCATCAATTTTTACAGCAACTACTTTCTTTTCATCCTTACTTTTAACATCTTCTTTAGAACTGTAATAATCTCCTTCTTCAAAATCTGTTTTGGTTTTTTCCCAATCAGATTTTTGTAACCAAATCATCCAAGTATCATAATTAATACCACCTCTATCTCCTGCTCTATTAGAAACAAAAGAAAGTTTTTTTCCGTCTGGACTCCAAGCCGGAGAAGAATCTGACCTAGGGTGCATAGAAACGTTTATCTTTTTAGATGGATTTTCTATAGATTGAATATAAACTTCACTATCAAAATTTAAATCATCTTGCGAATATGCAATGTACTTACTATCCGGACTCCAAGAAACTCCTTCTGCTGCTGCCCATGTATCAGAATAACTTTTAATATTCGTTAATTTACCCTCTTTTAAATCTGCAATTACCAATTGCCCTCTACCAATTCTATAAGAAATTTTCTTTCCGTTTGGCGAAACTAATGGTTCAAAAACATCAATTTTACTTTTTGTTAGTTTTGTAACTTTCGTTTTTAAGCTTCTACTTAAGTTTACTTTATCATCTGTAGAAACAACTTTATACAACTCATTTTGACCGTTTCTGTCTGATAAAAAACCTAATGTATTATCGTCTATCCAAAAAGGATTATCGTCTTTAAAAGGATTATTACTAACATTATTTGTTTTCTTTTTATCCTTATTATTTTCTTTTACAAAAATTTCTCCGTTAATACTTAACGCTATTAATTTTCCGTTTGGCGAAACACTTAGATCTTTAATTCCGTTAGAAACCGTTTCAGTTTCTTCTAACTCAAATCTATTATCTGTTGCTAAGTTTAGGTTTATTTTTGATGTTGATCCGTTTTCTATTTTAAAAACATCTAATCCGCTGTTGTAAATAATAGTACCATTGTTACTTACAGAATAAGATAAAACACCATTAACTTTTAAATCTGTTAACTTATTTTCTGTACTACTTTTAATACCGTTTGTATTTAATAAAGTTTTATAAATATTATATCTACCGCTTTCTGCACCTATATAGTACAAATTACTTTGCGCATCCCAAAAAGGAGAATGATCGTTTTTATTACTTGTAGTAATTTGATGGTATTCTTGGGTCTTTATATTATAAATCCAAATATCCCTTTGTGCAGGACCGTTATAATCTTCTCTAGAAATTCTACAAGTTCCTTTTACAAAAGCAACTAAATTACCGTTAGGCGATATGGAAGCCTGACTCCCTAAAGCAGTCATAAAACGATTAGGAGTTTCTCCGTTTTCGTTAATTTTATAAATTGATGTTTCTCTTTCTGTTCCTTTAAAAATCCTATTACTAGAAAATATAATTTCTCCATCAGCATTCCACTGACTTGGGGTATCTTTTGTAGGATAGAAGGTTAATTGTTTAGGGATTCCGCCGTTTAAACCTGTTTTAAAAATATTTGTATTTCCTCTTCTATTAGAAGTAAAAACTAACTGATTACTTTCTGAATTCCATGTAGGATTCGTTTCATAAGCTTGATGAATTGTTAGCCTTTTAGGATGATTTGTTTCTAAATCGAGTACCCAAATATCACCATCAAAACTAAATGCCATCTTAGAAGCGTCTGGGCTTATAGATGGCATTCTTATTAAGGTGCTTTGAGCTATTAAAACAGTTGTACTAAATAAAACTGCGTAAAAAAATAAAGTCTTTTTAATCATTATTACCGAGGTTTTAATGACCAAATTAAACTTTATTAAGTTTCTATCGTTTTTTAAAACACTCTTTAAGATATATTTAAGAGTTTCTTAACTTATGATAGGTTTAATAAAATCATCAATTTTATCAATACCATTTTCTCCTAAATTCTTTATAAAAGCAGAACCGATAATAGTTCCGTTAGCATATTTACAAGCTGTAGTAAAGGTTTCTTTATCAGAAATACCAAAACCAACAATTAAATTACTTTGTAAGTTCATATTTTTAATTCTTTCAAAATACGCAATTTGTTGATTAGAAATATCACCTTTTGCACCAGTAATAGACGCAGAAGCAACTACATAAATAAATGCTTTAGAATACGCATCTATCTTTCTAATTCTTTCTTCGGATGTATGCGGAGTAATTAAAAACACATTTGTAATTCCGTATTTTTCAAATAAATCTTTATAATGATTTTCAAATTCTACCATTGGTAAATCCGGAAGAATAACAGTTTCAATTCCACAAGCTACTACTTTCTGACAAAATTTATCTTCTCCGTATTTTAGCATCTGATTTAAATACCCCATTAAAACTAAAGGTGTTTTATTGGTTTCTTTAATGGTCATTAATTGATCAAAGATAATATCTAAGTTTACACCATTTTCTAATGCTTTTTGGCTACTATCTTGTATGGTTGGTCCATCTGCTAAAGGATCTGAATATGGCAAACCAACTTCTATAAAATCGACACCACTTTTTTCTAATTCTTGAATAACTTTAGTGGTATCATCTAACTTTGGATATCCGCAGGTAAAATAAATCGATAATAAATTTTTCTTTTCTTGAAAGATTGTTTCTAATTTTTTCATCCTAAAATTGGTTCTTTTTTACTTTTTAATTCCTCTTCAATTGCACTCCACAAATTTATTCTTACCTGTAAAGATTCTTTAGCAACCTCTAAAACTTCTTCCCATTTTTTTTCATCATCTCCACATAATTCTTCAATCATTTGTAATGATAAAGGTCCGTGTTCATCTCCATCTAACTCAATATGTCTTTCTAAATAATAGATAAAGTTATCAAACTTTTTATTACTTTTTAAAGTCATCTCTCCAACAATTTTTAAAAACATATCTGGTATAATATCTTCTCTACCAAATGTAAAAGAAGCTGCTATTTTATGATCTTCATTTGAATCAATTACCTTAAAAGTATAACCTATAAAGTCTTTTATACTTTTATGGATTGATAATTTTTCAATCGATCTTACAACGTCTTCTCCTTTAGAAACCTCATCAATAAATTCTTCTATTTTAGAGCAATCTGCATTCATTTCTTGCATTGCATCTAAATACATTTCATAATGACTTTTTAAAACACCATCTTTATTAACGTCACTTTCTTCTGCCAACGTAATTTCGTTTATAAAACGGACTAAGTTGGTGTTCTTCTTCGGAATCCAAGGAATTGACACCGTTGTTAAGTTAATTTGTAACGCTTTTAAAAGCGACATAAAATCCCAAACAGCAAAAACATGTCCTTCCATAAAGGTTTTAATATCCGTTATAGAATTTAGTTTTTTATAAAGTTGATGGTTCTTTAAATCGTTTCTTAAAGACACCAACTCATTTTCTATATGTGCTATTTTAGGGTTCATTAATCTTCTAAATGATTGATATATGTTTCTAAATCTTTATCTCCTCTACCCGATAAATTAACCACTACAACTTGGTCTTTTTTAAATTTTATTTTCGATAAAACAGCCAACGCGTGTGCACTTTCTAACGCAGGAATAATTCCTTCTATTCTAGTTAATTCATACGCAGCAGCTAGCGCTTCCTTATCAGTTGCATCCATAAACTTGGCTCTTTTACTTTCATATAAAAAGGCGTGTAAAGGACCAACTCCAGGATAATCTAAACCTGCAGAAATAGAATATGGTTCTACAATTTGACCGTATTCATCTTGCATTAAAATAGTTTTAGAACCATGTATAATTCCTACTTCTCCTAATTGAGAAGTGGCAGCACTTTCACCAGAATGAACGCCTAAACCAGAAGCTTCTACGGCTATTAATTCGACTTCTTCGTCATCCATATAATGATAAAAAGCACCTGCAGCATTAGAACCTCCACCAACACAAGCTATAATTGTATCCGGGTTTTCTTTACCTGTTTTCTCTTTTAATTGCCATTTAATTTCTTCGGATATTACTGCTTGTAAACGTGCAACCATATCTGGATACGGGTGCGGACCAACTACAGAACCAATTAAATAAAACGTTTCTGGATGCTGAATCCAATATCTTATTGCTTCGTTTGTTGCATCTTTTAACGTTCTACTTCCGCTTAAAGCGGGAATTACTTTTGCCCCCAACATTTTCATACGAGCAACATTTGGTGCCTGACGCTCAATGTCTTTTTCGCCCATAAAAACAGTACATTCTAAGCCCATTAATGCACAAACTGTAGCAGTTGCAACTCCGTGTTGTCCTGCACCTGTTTCTGCTATAATCTTCGTTTTACCTAATTTCTTAGCTACTAAAATCTGACCAATAGTATTGTTTATTTTATGTGCACCTGTATGGTTTAAATCTTCTCGTTTTAAATAAATAAAAGCACCATATTTTTCTGATAAACGGTTTGCCAAATACAACGGACTTGGGCGTCCCACGTAATCTTTTAATAACGATTTGTATTCTTCTTGAAATTCATCAGATTCTAATATTTGAATATAATTATCTTCTAATTCTTTCACATTTGGATATAACAATTCTGGAATAAATGCGCCTCCAAATTGTCCGTAATAACCATTTTTGTCTGGGTGAAATTTTGATTTCATATCTTATATAATTGTGTCATAGCGAGGAACGAAGCAATCTCTTAACAAGTAAGCAGATTACTTCACTGCATTCGTAATGACGTTACTTTTAAACTTTTCTAACTCTTCTATTTCCTTAACTCCTGGTTTACTTTCAAATTTACTATTTACATCTAATGCGTAAATTGGTAAGTTCGATTTCAATATTTTTTGCACTTCTTCTACATCTTCTAAACCGATTCCTCCACTTAAAAAGAAAGGTATATCAAAAGGATATTTTTCTAAAACAGACCAATCAAACTTGGTTCCGTTTCCGCCTCTTTCTTTTCCTTTGGTATCAAACAAAAAGAAATCTACTACTTCTAAATAGGGTTTTAAAACATCAAAATCGAATTCGTCTTTAATTCCGAATACTTTAATTATTTCAACTTCATTTTTAGAGATGTAGTGCTTGTTTTTTTGCTTTTTTATCGTCTTATTTTCTTCAATCTTTAGTTCTCGACTGCGCTCGAACTGACATTTTAATTCTTTTATATAATCAACAGATTCATCTCCGTGTAACTGAATAGCTTCTAATCTGTATTCTTCCACTAAAGAAATAACAATCTCGATATATTCATTTACAAAAACACCTGTTTTTTTTATCGAATTAGAAAATTCTGGAATAATTCCTTCAAAATTTCTTTTTGATTTTTCATAGAAAATAAAGCCCAAATAGTCAGGTTGCAACGCGGCAACTTGTTGGATATTTTCTGTGAATTTCATTCCGCAAACCTTTAATTTCATATTGAAAATGGTTTAATTGTTTAACTGTTTAATCATTCTTACAATTTCTCAACAGTGAGAGTCCCTTCCCTTCGGGAAGGTTAGGATGGGCTCTTTTTTTTATCTAATTTGATTGATAAACTCTAAACAAGCTTCTCCCGGATTGTCTGTTTTCATAAAGTTTTCTCCAATTAAAAAACCTTGAAAACCAAATTCTTTCAATCCTGTAATTATCTTAGGATCAGAAATTCCGCTTTCAGAAACTTTTACACACGTATCAGGAATCTGACCTGCTAATTTAATAGAATGCTCTAAATCTACTTCAAAAGTATTTAAGTTTCTGTTATTAATTCCGATAATCTTATTATCTAAATCGTTGATTTTATCTAAATCTTCTTGCGTATGAATTTCATACAAAACCTCTAAACCTAAATCTGTCGCTAAGTTTCCGTAGTTTTTTAGTTCTGTAGCAGTCAAACAAGAAGCAATTAATAAAATTACATCTGCTCCTATGGCTTTTGCTTCTACAATTTGAAATCCATCAACAATAAAATCTTTTCTAAGAATAGGTTTTTGTTGATTGATGATTCTCGCTTCCATTAAATCTGCCATCGTTCCGCCAAAGAAAGAAGTGTCTGTTAAGATAGATTGTGCAGCAACATTTGCATCTAAATACCCATTAGTAACATCTGCAATGGTTGCTTGGTCGTTAATGATTCCTTTTGATGGAGATTGACGTTTAAACTCTGCAATAATTCCGGTAGAACCAACCTCTAACAAAGATTTTTTTAATGAAAAAGGTGTTCTTCCAAAACTAGGACTTTTTACTAAATTCTGAACAGGAACTTCTGCTTTTATCTTAGCAATTTCCTTCTTTTTAAATGCGATTATTTTATCTAAAATTGTCATTACTATCTTAATTTTAACTCAATATAAATTTATCATTTGTCTAAACTCTCTCAATGTGACAGTTTTGTGATCTTGTTTCTGTCAGTTCGAATGATTTTGATTCAAAATTGTATCGAGAACTTTTTTACTAATTATTTATCTTTTAAGAGACCCTTCAGGTTTTAAAAACCTAAAGGGTCTTACTTTTTTAAATATTCACTAACTTCTCTAACGTTTGTTTCGCTTTCATTCCAAAAAGTGAATCTTTAGCTTCTGCAAAAGCATTTTCAAAAGACTTGGTGTCATCTACAATAGTTAAAGCAAAAGCAGCATTTGTTAGCACTACATTATTCTGAGCTTCTGTTCCATTTCCTCCTATAATAGATTTAAAAATTTTGGCTGCATCGGCAACTGAATTCCCTCCAAAAATTTCTGATTGCTGAATTCTTTTCTGACCTAAATCTTCTGGATTTATAATTTGTTCTCCTTTCTTCGTGAAGAACTTAAATCCGCTTGTTAACGAAATTTCATCATAACCATCTAAAGCATGAATAATTCCGTAATTAATATTTTCTTCCTGTAAAATATAATTGTACAAACGTGCAACTTCCAAATTAAAAGTCCCTAACATATGGTTTTTAGGCGAACTTGGGTTTACCAAAGGACCTAACATATTAAAGAACGTTTTTAACGCCAACGCTTTTCTTGTTGCACTTACAGCTTTCATTGCCGGATGAAATTTAGGCGCATGTAAAAAACAAATATTTGCCTTTTCTAAATGTTCTCTTAAAATGGTTTCATCATTGGTAAAGTTGTACCCAAAACTTTCTAACATATCAGAAGAACCTGATTGAGAAGACACCGAATAATTACCATGTTTTGCTACTTTTTGTCCGGTTCCGGCAACTATAAAAGAAGTTAAGGTTGATATGTTAAACGTATCTTTTCCATCGCCACCAGTTCCTACAATATCAATGGTATTATAATCTGATAAATCTACTTTTATAGCCAACTCCATTAATGCATCTCTAAAACCAGCAAGTTCATCTGCCGTAATAGGACGCATCATAAAAACAGTCATAAACGACGCTAAATGGGCATCATTGTAATTCTCTGCGGCAATATCTTTTAAGATTTGTGTTGCTTCAGATTTAGACAATCTCTCGTGACTATATAATTTGTTTAATATCTGTTTCATTTGTTTGTTGTTCCTGCAAGGTTTTTCAGAACCTTGTAGGTGTTTATTACTGTTTGTCAATTATACCTACAAGGTTTTTGAAACCTTAAAGATTGCTTCGTACCTCGCAATGACATTTATTTATTCGCATTAATAAAATTCGTAACCAATTGCTCACCAACATCTGTTAAAATAGATTCTGGATGAAACTGTACAGCAGAAATCGGAAATATTTTATGCTCAATTGCTTGTATTAATCCGTCTTCATCTCTTGCGGTTACTTGTATTTCTTCTGGAAAATCTTCATCTGTTGCTGCCCAAGAATGGTAACGTGCTGCTAAAAATGTTTCTGGAACATCTTTAAAAATAGTCGCGTTTTTGTCTGTTACTTTCATCTCTGTTGCAACTCCGTGAAAAACATCTTCTAAATTGATGATTTTCCCTCCAAAAACTTCTGTAATTGCTTGTAAACCTAAGCAAACTCCGAATATTGGTTTTACACCTGCGTAGGTTTTTATTACGTCTTTTAAGATTCCTGCTTCATCTGGAACACCTGGTCCTGGAGATAACATAATCATGTCGTAGTTTCCTACATCTGCAATACTGATTTCATCGTTTCTAAAAACTGCAGGAAAATTTCCTGTAATTTTTTCTACCATGTGAACCAAATTGTAGGTAAAAGAATCGTAATTATCTAAAATTAATATTTTCATGTTTCTTTATTTCTCCTGCAAGGTTTCAAAAACCTTGTAGGTGTTTTACTATTTTTGATTTATACCTACAAGGTTCTAAAAACCTTTCAGGATATTGGCAAACTTGCAATTTGCGTTAGGGATTGAAACGGCATCCTTTTTATTTTCTTTTTAAAATAAAAAGATATAGTGGAAAGCCCGCTCGAACGCCCTAAATATTCTCTGCTAAAATCAACGCTTTCTTTAACGCTGCTAACTTATTATTTACTTCTTGTAATTCTTTTGCTTCGTCGGAATGAATTACGATTCCGGCACCGGCTTGCGAATACAAAACGTTGTTTTTACTAACAAACGAACGAATGGCAATTGCTAAATTTACGGATCCGTCTAAACCGATAATACCGACTGCACCACCGTAAAAACCACGGGTTTGATTTTCGTATTTATTAATTAACTCCATTGCCTTGTATTTTGGTGCGCCACTCAGCGTTCCGGCAGGGAAAGTGTCTCCAACAATCTCAATCGGATTTCCTTTAATTTTCCCTCTAACGGTAGAAACCAAATGAATTACGTGGCTAAAGTATTGTACTTCTTTAAACACCTCAACGGTAACTTTATCGGCATGTTTGCTTAAATCGTTACGTGCTAAATCTACCAACATTACGTGTTCTGCAGTTTCTTTTTTATCTTCGGATAATTTTTTACCCAATTTAATATCTTCAGCCATATCACCAGTTCTTCTAAAAGTACCTGCAATTGGATTAATGGTTGCTTTACCTGCGGATATTTTAATTTGTGCTTCTGGTGAAGACCCCATTAATTTAAAAGATCCGTAATCGAAATAAAACAAATATGGCGATGGATTGATAGAACGCAATGCTCTATACACATTGAATTCGTCTCCTTTAAATTTTTGTTGAAATTGACGTGATAACACCAATTGAAAAACGTCTCCTCTTTTACAATGAGATTTTGCTTTTCTAACATATTCTTTAAATTCCTCACCTGTAATGTTTGAAGTTTCTTCGCCTACAATTTCGAATTTTTGTGTATTAAAAGATTGTGCGTCTATAATCGTTTCAACTTCGTGTATGCGAGATTCAGTTCCTTCTTCTATGTTTTCTATCAGTGTCATTTCATCATTAAAATGATTGATAACAATAACAAAACGATAAAAACTGTATTGCATTTCTGGTATTGCAGAAGGTGCTTTCTTATTTGTGAATTTTATATTCTCGAAATACTGAACTGAATCAAACGTTGTGTACCCGTATAATCCGTTGTAGCCTTTTAACTCGGCAGGACAATCTAATTCTAAAGTATTCTTGAAATTATCATATAATTCATAGAAGTTTTTATTGATAGGTTGCTCGTCAATTTGTGTTCCTTTGTGAGAAACTGTAAACTGATAATCATCTACTTTCATCGTTACAATTGGCTCTACGGCAATAAAAGAAAAACTTTCTTCTTTACTGTGATAATCGGAACCTTCTAACAAAAGCGTGTTAGCAAATTTATCTCTAAAACGTAAGTACAGCCCTACTGGAGTAACTGTATCTGCCATTTTTGTTTTATGAATTGTCTTAAATTGTAATTTTTTCATTTTACTTTTTATCTGGTCGAGCGCAGTCGAGACTTTTTTCGAACCTCTCGACTGCGCTCGAGGGGACATTTCTCTTATTTTTTTTCTTTGAATGATTAAAAAATCATCATAAAAAAAGGCTTATCGTGAGATAAGCCTTTTTTAATATATTGTATACATATAGGTTTCTTCTCACTTATGATATAAGAGAGTTCCACCAACCTGTATTTATTGTATTATTTTTCATTGTGAAACAAAAGTAAGATAGATTTTTAAAATAGGCAATGTTTAGATTGATTTTTATTTGGAATTTGTTAAAGTATCTATTTATATTAATAGTTTAATTTTAAAAAAATAGTTCATATATTTCATTTAAAAATCATTGATTTAATAAAAATATGCTTAATAATTTTTATGAAATTATTTCTCACTTAATTTAAACATAGCCTTAGCTACATTTAAAGCTGACTTATCATATTCCTCATGTCCATAACTATGTTTTTCGTTTAATTCATAAAATGATCGGTAAATATCAAATGGATTCTGTGATTTGGCAACCCAAGTAACAATAATATCAAGAATTTCATTCATAACAGGTTGAAAAGTCATTCTACCATCTCCTCCTCTAATGCCATTATTATCGGATTTACGTTTACCTAAATTTAAAAAAATATTTTTTTCATCGTATATGATATCTCGAACTTCCTTGAATTCTTTTCCTTTTGGAAGATAAGCCATTAATAAATTTCTAATTCCCTTATAATAAATATTATATTTCTCTTCTGGGTTTTCAAATTCTTTTCCAATTAACTCTCTCAATTCATCGACTTCCACAAGTTTTCCTTTCTCTGAATCAATAGACAATTGCTTTCCTACTTTTTCATTTGCTTTTTGTAACAACTCTAATCTTTCTATATCTGATTCAGAAAGTTCTACTTGCTTTTTCACTTTTTTATTCTCTTCCATATACCTATTTTAATTAATTTCTAAAATATGCTTTATTCTTTCCCCTACTAATTTTATACTTTCATCATTCCATGACAAAGGGCTCAATTTGCTTAAAGCTTCTTTATAATCTGGATAGAATTTATTAAAAGCACCATAATATTTTTTATCATATAAATTATCCTGATACCAAGTAAAAAATGAATAAACAACAGAAACATGAATTTCGTTTTCAATTGCAAATTTCGAAACTAAATAAGGATTATTTATATAATTTTTTATGTATATAAATTTTTCTTTTGGCATAAAAAAATCTCTAGCGAAAGAATCCGCTTTATCTTCTATTAAAAATAAATCAGCATCTCCAGATAAGTGAAAACTATTTGTTTTAATCAAATCGAAATCGAATAATACATGATGCAACTCATGCAAAAGAGTGAACCAAATTGTCGGGTAACTTTTATTAAAATCAGTAAGAACAATACAAGGTTTTTCATTAATAATAAACGTTCCTCCTCTTACTTGTGTTGTAGCTAGATAATCTTGAAACACAACAGTTACACCAATATTATATAATGCTTTACAAACAGTGAATAACCCGTTTTTTACATCTTGAGAATATGGTTTTATTTTTATAATTAAATCTTTTAATCTATTTCTATCATAATCGTTAGGATTATCAATAACCTTGAAAGTCTGATATGCTGACTTAACCCAAAAATCTTTCATCTTATCTGAAAAATTTCTTTTTGCGCTACTATATAAAGGTTTGTTAAGCTCTAATTGATAATCTTCAATAGAATTAAACCCAAAAAAAGATAAAATTTTGTAAACTAACTTATCGGGTTCATCTTTAACATTAAAAAAACCAAACTTAGTCAAAGTTTTTACATCAAAATTATCTAATAAAAACGTTGCTTTCCTTGCATTATCAATAGAACGTATATTTTCAGGGCTTTGATTACTTAAAACAGTTTCAATAAATTTATTGATAGGTATACCTAAAAACTCTGCGATTTTTACTATATGTATTAAATTAGGCTGCTTAGCACTACCATTTATTATCTGTTCAAAAACATCTTTATCAATTTTCAATAACCTTAAAGCCTTAGTTTTACTAATCTTATAAGATTCTAATTTATCATCAAACATTTCTCTAATATCCAAGCGGCTATCATTTGAAAAAATTGATTTTAATAAGTCATCGATATCTGAGTTAATCATAAAAAAAAGAGTATTTACTCTGCAAATATACAATTAAAATCGACTAAAACTAAAAATAAAGGGTAATTACCCTCAACAAAAATAAATGCATTTCTTTAAAACTAATATCTATAAAAACAGAAGGCTATTTAACCAAAAAAAAATCTCGCTTTCGCGAGATTTTTATATATAAAGCTAAACCTACAAGTTTTTAAAAACCTGTAGGTAAATTAAATTATTTCCTCATAATCTTTACATTCATCTCCTCCACTTTCTTATCACTTAAAATTGAAGGCGCATTAAATAATAAATCTTCAGAAGATCCTGTTTTAGGAAAAGCCATTACCTCTCTAATAGACGCTTTCTTCTCTAAAATCATCATTAAACGATCTACTCCCCAAGCAATTCCTCCGTGAGGTGGCGCTCCGTATTGGAAAGCTTTATACATCGTTCCAACACTTTTTAACATTCCTTCTTTATCATAACCCATATTTTTATAGGTTGCTTCTAAAATTTCGGCTTTGTGAGCACGAACAGAACCTCCACCAATTTCATAACCGTTTAAGATTAAATCGTATTGCTGCGCGATGATTGTACCTATCTCCTCACCTTCTCCAGTCATGTGCTTTTCTAAATCGTAGATTGCTGGCATAGAAAAAGGATTGTGAGTAAACGTCCAACGTCCTTCGTCTGTTTTTTCAAACATTGGAAAATCTACTACCCAAGCTGGTCTTAATTCTTTCGGATTGATCAACTTTAAAATACGTCCCATTTCTTGACGAACAGCATCTAATGCTTTGTTAGCGGTTGCATAATCTGCTGCTGAGAAAAAGACAACATCACCAACTTGTGCGTCAGTTGCTTTTATAATATTAGCCGCAATCTCTTCACCTAAAAACTTAATAATTGGCGATTGTAACTCATTTTCATTTACAAAAATATAAGCCAAACCTCCCAAGCCATTTTGCTGAGCAATACTTGTTAAACTCTCAATCTGACCTTTAGAAATTCTTTTTCCTCCTTGTTCTTCTGCAGAAACTTTAATACATTTTACAATTCCGCCGTCTTCAATTGGTTTACTAAAAACTTGGAATGTGGTATCTTTTACAATCTCGGTAATATCTTGCATTTGCAATCCATATCTTAAATCTGGTCTATCACAACCATATTTATCCATCGCATCTTTATACGTAATTACTTCAAACGGACGTAAAGTCCATTTTTTACCGTATATTTTTTGCACAATTTCATTAAACATTTTAGTGTTTAAATCGATAATTTGCTGCATACTTGCGTACGCCATTTCAATATCTAATTGTGTAAATTCTGGCTGTCTGTCTCCACGAGAATCTTCATCTCTAAAACAACGTGCAATCTGGAAATATTTTTCAAATCCACCAACCATTAACATTTGTTTAAATTGTTGCGGAGCTTGTGGTAATGTATAGAAAGAACCTGCTTGTTTACGTGTTGGCACAATAAATTCTCTTGCTCCTTCGTCTGTTCCGGCAGTTAAAATTGGCGTTTCTATTTCTAAAAACTCTTCTTCGTCTAAAATATCACGCATTAGCTTGATTACCCTATGACGATTTACAATTGCCTTACGAACCTCATCATTTCTATGATCTAAAAACTTGTATTGAAAACGAGTCGTTTCGTTCGTTTTCATGGCTCTTTTTATTTCAAAAGGAAGCGTTTTAGATAAATTTAAAATTTCTAATGCAGCTGTTTCTAATTCTAATTTTCCAGTTCTTAAACCTGCATTGTAGTCACTTTCATTACGTTGTACAACTTTACCGGTAACAGAAATAACAGATTCTGATTTTAATTTTACAAGTTCATCTAAATTAGGAAATGTTTCTTTACTTAAACGTACTTGAAAAACTTGGTTGCTAGAATCGCGTAAATCAATAAAAATTAATTCCCCATGATCCCTAACACTTGCAACCCAACCAGACAACGTAACTTCTTCATTTATTGAATCTTCTGATAATTCAGAGATTTTATGAGTTCTGTAGTTTTCCTTTATAATAATAGGAACTTTCGGCAATTCTTCTTCCGTTTTTGACTTTTCGCTATTAGCTACTTGCTTTTCTTCACTATTAGCTGTTGGCTCTTTAGTAACCGTTAATGACTCATTACTTATAGCATTTAAAATTCCAGTACGAATTACTTTTCCTGAAGCTCCTTTACCTATAATTGCAATTACTTTACCAACCAGAATACCAGCTTTACCTTGGTTTCCTGCTTTAATATCGTTAGCAATTGTTTCGTTGTCAGAAACTACTTTTAAAATAGCTTCTTCAATTTGTGCTTCTGAAATAGTATTCGCTTTAAAATAAGCTGTATAATCGAATTTAGCATCTTCTAACAACGATTTTATTGCGTTTTGCGCTAAAACAATCGTTACTTTATCTTCTTTTAATAAAGAGAAAATAGTACTTAAATCACCAATATTTTCAATACTTGTATATTCTTCTGGCTTAATATTATTTGTTAACGTTTTGGCTACAAAAGAAGCATCGTTAATTTTATTATTGATAGCTACAAATACTGCAGAACGTAAAGAATCTGCTGTAAAAAACTTTGCATCTTGTGGTAAAACGCCTCCATTTATCAAAATAGATTCTACTGCAAAAGGCAAAGAACTAACATCTACATCAATACTTTCTACTACTTTTTTAATGTTGACAAAAGGTAAATCTGGTTCAGATATAAAACGATAATCTGCTTCAAATTCCTTTTTACGCATGGTTTTGGTTTGCTTTAAATCTGCATCCCATAAAACCGTAGTTTGGTCTGGTCTAAACGCTTTATTTTCTACGTAATAATTTAATTGCTTTTCAATTTCTTCCTTTAAAGCATCTACCATAAACTTAAAAGAATTTAAGTTTTTGATTTCTGTTCTTGGGTTTAAATCTGCACTATTTATTTTTCTAAGTGATACAGAAACATCAGATTTAAACTCCCCTTTTTCAAGATTTGCTTCAGATATTTTTAAATTCTGAACAATTCTTTGAATATATTGTGCATAGGTTGATGCATCTTCTATATGACGAATACAAGGATCTGTTACAATCTCGATTAACGGAACACCTGCTTTGTTAAAATCGACTAAAGAAACTTTCTTTTCGTGCATCAATTTTGCAGCATCTTCCTCAATATGAGTTTGTGTTAAACTTACTGTAAACTGAGTTCCATCATTTCTATAACAAGAAACTTCTCCATCAGGAATTACAGGATTATGAAACTGTGTAATTTGAATATTCTTTGGGTTATCTGGATACTCATAATGTTTACGATCCCAAGAGATCACTTCATTAGAAAAAGTAGATTTTACCGCTTTTCCAAAATAAATAGCTTTTGTAATTGCTTCTTTATTAATAGAAGGCAAAACCCCCATTTGTCCGGTACAAACCGAACATATATTTTGATTTGGTTTTTCTATTTCTTGATTTGCACAAGAACAGAATAACTTTGATTTTGTATTTAATCGAACGTGTGTTTCAATACCGATTACTAACTCTAAGTCGTGCTTTTTAATAAGCTCATTTAATTGTTCCAGTTCCATTATATCGTATCTTTTAAGAAGTTAGCAAACTTCAAAACAAGTTCGTCATTATTTTTTGCTGCCGTAATTTGTAATCCTGTTTCTGTTCCTTGTGGCACTGTTAATGTTGGCAATTGCCCTAAACTAAAACCTACCGTATACGCATCTGACAAATACATTGCCAACGGATCTTTTAAACTATCACCTATTTTTGGTGGCGAATTTGGTGTTACAGGTGATAAAATAATATCAACTACTTTAAAATCTTTTTCAAAATTAGCTACAATTTTGTCTCTAACGTTTAATCCTTTTAAATAGATTTCATCAGAAAAACCTTGCGATAATACTTGATTTCCACCAACAATTCTACGTTTAGATTCTTCAGAAAAGTTTTCCGATCGTGTAATAGAATACGTATCTTTTAAATTATCGCCTTCTATTCTGTTTCCGTAATTGGTACCATCTAATCTAGAAAGATTTGATGCCGTTTCTGCCATTGCCAATGTATAATACGTAGAAACTAAGGTATCAGATTCAAAGAAATCTAATTCTTTAACTTCAATTCCTTTGGCTTTTATTTTTTCTATCGATGCTAAGAAATCTGCTTTTACTTTTGCATCAATTGCATCATTTTCGATGAAATTTTTAAAATAACCAACGGTTTTTATTGCATCAGCATTTAAAATAGTTTCTTCTGATATTACTTCTGATGGATAGGTAGTTTGGTCTTTAATATCTTTACCACTCATCACATTTAAAACAATTCGAATGTCTTCGATTGATTTTGCAATCGGCCCAACACAATCTGTAGATGATGCGTATGCCATTAATCCGAATCTAGAAATTCTTCCGTAGGTTGGTTTTAATCCGTATATTTTATTATAGCCTGCCGGTTGACGAACAGAACCTCCTGTGTCTCCACCAATTGAAAATACCGTAAAGTCTTTAGCAACATTTACTGCAGAACCTCCACTTGAACCTCCAGAAACTAAATCTGTATTGATTGCATTTTTAACAGCTCCGAAAATGGTGTTTTCTGATGAAGAACCATGTCCAAAAGAATCACAATTTTCTTTTACTAACGGAATAGCACCTGCATCAAATAATTTCTGAATGGCAGTTGCTGTATATGGCGATTTGTATTTTTTTAATAAATCTGAACTCGCCGTTGTTAAGGTTCCTTGCACCATGTACACATCTTTAATTCCGAATGGAATTCCCTCTAACAAACCAATTTCTTGTCCGTCGGCAATTTTAGCATCTACTTTTGCAGCCAGTTCTAACGCTAACGTATCTAAAAGTGAATTGACGGTATTGTGGGTGTTCGATTTTAATAAATCTAATCTTTCTTGCACTAATTTTGTACACGAAATTTCTTTGTTCACCAATTGCTGATGAATTTTACGTATTTGCGATTCCATAATTATTCTTCTATCACTTTAGAAACTACTAAAAATCCGTTTTTCTCTTTCGGGAAGTTTTCGATGATGATTTGTTTTTCCGCTTGCGGACTATCAATAACCACATCTTCTCTTAAATCATCTAAAGACACCGCATTATTATGATTGGTATTAAAAGTAGAATTTGATGTATTTGCCTTTTTAATTACTTCAAATAACTGATTCACCGATTCCGATGGTTTTGCTCCTTTAATGCTAGACAAAATGTCTACCGTCATTATTTTGCTCATGTTTTTAATTTTTAGATTCAAAAAAAAGCCTTCCAAAATTTGGAAGGCTTTATTTATATATTTCTAAACAACAACCTTCCTATCCTAACAATTAGGATTATTGAAATTACGATTGTTATTATTGTTTGTCATTTTTGTTATACTGATGACAAATATATACAGAAAAAATGGTACAAAAACCTCTTTTTTACGTTTTTATATAGCTGTTGAAGTATTTGTAAAATATTGATTGTTAATTACAGATACAATAAATTAAACTCAAAAAGCTCTCTTTAAATTAAAAAATTAGCGATACCTTAAATTTCTGCAACTCTATTTTATATTGGCTTTAGTAAAATTTTAATGCTAATTATAAAATTAATTTAAAAAGTAATCCTTTTTAAAAGACCTGTCTAGCTTTTAAAATAGAAGTTCAGAATACTTTTTTTAAACTTATATTTAACCACAGATTAATAAGGTTTTAGATAATATCGACTTTAGCCAAAAAATAATTTCTCCCTACAGGAGTTTTGATGCCTTATTCTTATTTTAGAATTTACCTTTAAAATTTAGTCTATTAGTTATATTATTCTCAAAAATATCTTGCTGAAATTAGCGTTTTTTAAACAATGAATAGCGAATCAAAAAAATCAAAACAAAAGCTTTAAGCTATTTTAAATAATTCTAATTTCAAGAACAAAACAAAAAACATCAAAATTAAATATAAAACCTATTTTAAGCGATTTAAAGCACTTTTTTAAAATTAACAAATATTCATATTTTTAAACGATAGTTACTAAAAAGCTTTTAAAACAACTTTATTAATTGTAAATTTGAGATTGTGAATTTCGCTTTTCAAAGCTGAATTTCATCAATCTAAAAAACATTAATTTACTTTATATAATGAGCGAAGAAATTAAAAAAGAATATGATGCGTCCAGTATTCAGGCACTGGAAGGGATGGAACATGTAAGAATGCGTCCTTCCATGTATATTGGAGACGTTGGCGTACGTGGTTTACACCATTTAGTATACGAGGTTGTAGATAACTCTATTGATGAAGCAATGGGAGGTTATTGTGACACTATTGACGTTACTATAAACGAAGATAATTCTGTTACAACTAAAGATAACGGACGTGGAATTCCTGTTGGAATGCACGAAAAAGAAGGCGTTTCTGCTTTACAAGTAGTAATGACAAAGATTGGTGCTGGTGGTAAATTCGACAAAGATTCTTATAAAGTTTCTGGTGGTTTACACGGTGTTGGTGTTTCTTGTGTAAACGCACTTTCTGATCTTTTAGTAGCTACAGTGCATAAAGATGGTAAGGTTTGGAGACAAGAATACTCTCAAGGTAAGGCATTATACCCTGTTAAAACTATTGGAGAAACAGACTTTAACGGTACAATTGTTACTTTCTTACCAGATAAAACAATTTTTAAACAAACTACCGAATTTAGTTACGATACGTTAGCAACTCGTATGCGTGAATTATCTTTCTTGAATAAAGGAATTACAATTACTTTAACAGATAGACGTGAAACGGATGATGAAGGAAACTTTATTTCTGAAATTTTTCATTCTGATGAAGGTTTACCAGAATTTATAAAATATTTAGATTCTACGCGCGAGCAATTAACATCGCAAGTAATTTCTATGGAAGGTGAGAAAAACGGAATTCCTGTAGAAGTTGCCATGGTTTATAATACTTCTTATGCAGAAAATTTACATTCTTATGTAAACAACATTAACACGCATGAGGGAGGAACGCATTTATCTGGTTTTAGACGTGGTTTAACAGGTACCTTAAAAAAGTATGCTGACGAATCTGGTTTATTAAAAAATGTAAAATTTGATATTGCTGGAGATGATTTCCGTGAGGGATTAACAGCAATTGTTTCTGTAAAAGTTGCAGAACCACAGTTTGAAGGGCAAACAAAAACAAAATTAGGAAACAGAGAAGTAACTTCGGCTGTATCTCAAGCAGTTTCAGAAATGTTAACTGACTATTTAGAGGAAAATCCTAATGACGCAAAAACAATTGTTCAGAAAGTAATTTTAGCAGCAACCGCAAGACACGCAGCACGTAAAGCCAGAGAAATGGTACAACGTAAAACGGTAATGTCTATTGGTGGTTTACCTGGTAAATTATCTGACTGTTCTGAAACAGACCCAGCACAATGTGAAATTTTCTTAGTTGAGGGAGATTCGGCAGGTGGAACGGCAAAACAAGGTAGAGATAGAAATTTTCAAGCAATTTTACCACTACGTGGAAAGATTTTGAACGTGGAAAAAGCAATGCAACATAAAGTTTTTGAAAACGAAGAGATCAAAAATATGTTTACAGCTTTAGGTGTTTCTATTGGTACAGAAGAAGATCCAAGAGCTTTAAATTTATCTAAAGTGCGTTACCATAAAGTAGTTATTATGTGTGATGCCGATGTAGATGGTTCGCATATTGCTACCTTAATATTAACGTTCTTTTTTAGATACATGAAAGAAATGGTAGAGCAAGGTTATATTTACATTGCTACTCCTCCTTTATATCTAGTTAAAAAAGGTCAGAAAAGAGAATATGCTTGGGATGACAATCAGCGTGATATTATTGCACAAAACATGGGTGGTTCTGTAAGTATACAGCGTTACAAAGGTCTTGGGGAAATGAACGCAGACCAACTTTGGGATACAACAATGAATCCTGAATTTAGAACACTACGTAAAGTTGTAATTGATAGTCCTGCAGAAGCAGACAGAGTTTTCTCTATGTTAATGGGAGACGAGGTTCCGCCACGTAGAGACTTTATAGAAAGAAATGCTAAATACGCAAACATAGACGTATAAGATTTCAATCTAGATAATTTTATATCATACACATTTCTAGCAATAGAAATGTGTATTTTTTTTTACTTTAAATTACATATACTTCTATACATTTTTCACTTACTTATATATAGTGATTTCCCCCTTTTTAGTACTTAAAAGTTTGTTTATTGATAAAATTATTTATTTTAGCAATCACTTTAACATAATTTTAACCAATAATAACACCCAAACAGACCAATGAAAAAGAGCATTTTAATTTTTATCGGCGTATTCGCCTTTACACTTAACACAAAAGCACAAGATGGTTTTGAATCTATCTTACTAGCAGAAAAAGCCGATTCACAAAAATTAATGCAAGCCTATTTTGCACCTGCAATGGAAGGTTTTATCAACGCCATGAATAACGGATGGTACCACACTGCCGAAGTACATAAGACTTTTGGTTTTGATATTGCAGTAGGAGCAAGTTCTGCAATGATTCCTTCGGAAAAAGAACTTTTTAACATTTCTGCTTTAGGATTAACCTCTGTAACCTCTAGCTCACCAACAGCATCTACTTTTGCTGGACCAAACCAAACAACATCTATGACAGTTAACACAACTGTTAATGGTAAAAATGTTACGGCAAACTTCGATTCACCAGGAGGAGCATTAGAAGACCTACCTGCTAAAGGCGTACCTGCACCTATAGCACAAGTAACCATAGGTTTACCTTGGAAACTAGAAGCAATGGTTAGAGTGTTACCTAAAATCAATATCGGAGAAGACGATGGTTCTGTAAACATGTTAGGTTTAGGTCTTAAAAAAGAAATTACAAGTTGGTTTGGACCAATAGACAAATTACCACTACACGTATCGTTATTAGCAGCTTACACAACCATGGACGTAGACTATGGAATTGGAGATTATGACTCAGATAACCTTGAAATTAGAAATGGGTTAACTCAGTTTAAATTAAAAGCATTTACAGCACAAGCAATTGCCTCTTTAAACTTTCCTATTATAAACATTTACGGAGGTATTGGATATAATAGCGGTAGCTCTACTTATAAAATGAATGGTACATTTACAGGTATCTATGAAACAGGACAACCAGCACCAAACGACACCGTTAAAGAATCTTTAAATGTTCCTACGAACTTAGATTTTGAGTCAAGAGGTTTTACATCTACAATAGGCGCTAGATTAAGCTTAGGATTCTTCAAAATATTTGGTAGTTATTCAATTCAAGAATACAACACAGCTAGTTTAGGTATTGCAATTAGTATCAGATAAAAAACGCACTAAAATTAACTTACAAAGCTACCGCATTAGACGGTCTAAAAATAAAATAAAATGTAAAATTTACACTATAAAAATACCATCTATTTTTTTAGGTATCTCATTTATTTTCAGATAAAAAAAATCGAAATCCTTTTCGTAAAAAGACACTTTTTTAGAGTGTCTTTTTACTTTTTTAGAACCAAAATCTTAAGTAATTTTCGTACTTTTGTTAGAGAACAAAATGATTATAAATCTTAAAAATAATATATATGAAAGTTTCAGTAGTAGGAGCTGGTGCAGTAGGCGCAAGTTGTGCAGAATACATCGCTATTAAGGATTTTGCATCCGAAGTTGTTATATTAGACATTAAAGAAGGTTTTGCAGAAGGTAAAGCAATGGATTTAATGCAAACTGCTTCTTTAAATAGTTTTGACACAAAAATTACAGGAAGTACAAATGACTATTCTAAAACAGCTAATTCTGATGTTTGTGTAATTACCTCTGGTATTCCACGTAAACCAGGAATGACTCGTGAAGAATTAATTGGTATAAACGCAGGAATTGTAAAAACAGTTTCAACAAACTTAATAGAACACTCTCCAAACACAATTATCATTGTGGTTTCTAACCCAATGGATACAATGACTTATTTAGTTCATAAAACTACTGGGTTACCAAAAAATAAAATTATTGGAATGGGTGGTGCTTTAGATTCTGCTCGTTTTAAATACAGATTAGCAGAAGCTTTAGGTGCTCCTATTTCTGATGTTGACGGTATGGTAATTGGCGGTCACTCAGACACTGGTATGGTTCCTTTAACTCGTTTAGCAACTCGTAACTCTGTTCCTGTTTCAGAATTTATTTCTGAAGAAAGATTAGAACAAGTTTTACAAGACACTAAAGTTGGTGGTGCAACCTTAACTGGTTTATTAGGCACTTCTGCTTGGTACGCTCCAGGTGCAGCAGTTTCTGCAATGGTACAAGCAATTGCTTGTGATACTAAAAAAATATTCCCTTGTTCTTCTTTATTAGAAGGTGAATTCGGTTTAAATGATTTATGTATTGGAGTTCCTGTTGTTTTAGGTAAAAACGGAATTGAAAGCATTGTAGAAATTAAATTATCTGATGCTGAAAAAACTCAAATTCAAGCTTCTGCAAAAGGAGTAAAAGCTACTAACGCTTTGTTAGAATTGTAATAAATAGTCTTATAGACTTTTACAACAAACTATAGTCATTAAAGCCTCAAAGAATATCTTTGAGGCTTTTTTTTTACAGCTATACTTCTACCCCATCTTTTCTAGGAAACCAAATAGATATAACTTTACAAATATCTAAACCCGTATATTTGATCTCTAATTGTTGAAAAAGTGAAAAATCAAACTCATACCCTTTTAAAAAACGTTTACGGTTACGACAACTTTCGACCTTTACAGGAAGAAATAATTAATAGAACCATAGACGGTAAAGACAGTTTTGTATTAATGCCTACTGGAGGAGGAAAATCAATTTGTTTCCAAATTCCTGCATTGATTTTTGATGGAATTACCATTGTAGTTTCTCCATTGATTTCATTAATGAAAGACCAAGTACAAGCATTAAAATCTAACGGAATAAAAGCTGATTTCTTTAACAGCTCCATTTCTCCGCAAGAAGAAAACGATGTAATTGGTAGAGCAATGAATGGAGAATTACAGCTTTTGTATTTATCCCCAGAAAAATTAATATCCGTAAGCAATACTTGGCTAAAAGAATTAAACATAAAATTAGTCGCTATTGATGAAGCACACTGTGTTAGTATGTGGGGACACGATTTTAGACCCGAGTACACACAACTAAAAGTCTTTAGAAACTCTTTACCGAAAGTACCTTTTATGGCCTTAACCGCTACTGCGGATAAATCTGCTAGAAAAGATATTGAAGAACAATTGGGTTTAACAAACTCTAAATTATTTATTTCTTCTTTTGACAGAAAAAACTTAAGCATAGAAGTTAAAGGTCAAGTTCCGAAACAAAAAAAGCTACAAGAAATTGGTAATTTTATAGAGCGAAGAAAAGAACAGAGTGGTATTATTTACTGTTTGAGTAGAAAAAACACCGAAGAAGTAGCCGGTTACCTGAAGCAAAGAGGTCATTCTGTAGCATTTTATCACGCCGGAATGAATAATGAAGAAAGAGAAAAAACACAAACGGATTTTATAAATGACGACACCAAAATAATTGTAGCTACGATTGCCTTTGGAATGGGTATTGACAAATCGAATGTTCGATTTGTAATTCATTATAATTTACCTAAAAACTTAGAAGGCTATTATCAAGAAATAGGAAGAGCAGGAAGGGACGGTTTGCCATCAGAAACTATCCTCTACTACAACATGAGAGATTTTGTACTATACAGCCAATTTGCAGATGGTGGTGCAAATAGCGATATGCAAAAAGAAAAACTAAACAGAATGCTTCAATTTGCAGAAGCTAAATCATGTAGAAGAAAAATATTATTATCTTATTTTGGAGAGCATCTCACAGAAAATTGTGGAAATTGTGATGTTTGCGAAAATCCTCCTAAAGATTTTGAAGGTACTGTTATAACTCAAAAAGCACTTTCTGGAATTGCAAGAATGAAAGAAAAAGACGGAATTACTATGTTAATTAATGTCTTAAGAGGAAGTAACAATGCAGATATCCATTCCAAACAATATTTTAATCTAAAAACGTACGGAATAGGAAAAGATGTTAGTTTTTTTGATTGGCGGGATTATGTAATTCAAATGGCAAATCAAGGTTTGATAGAAATTATGTATAGCGAAAATTCTGCCTTAAAAATATCACCCATCGGGTGGGAAGTTTTAAAAGGAGAAAAAACCATACGACTAACAACACCTCTAACTTCTGATGATAAAAAGAAGAAAGCAAAAACCGTAAAAACAACTATTGAAGGTGAAGCAAATAAAGACTTATTCACAGAACTCAAAAAAATAAGATATTCCATCGCTAAAGAAGAAAACATGCCAGCGTACATCATTTTTAATGACAAAACATTAAAATTAATGGCAAGTGAACTTCCAACAACCGAAAATGAATTTTTAGCTATTTCTGGTGTTGGAATGAACAAAATGGAAAAGTATGGTGACGAATTTATGAACGTAATTCGTAAATTTAAAAGCGTGGCAAAACCTAGAAAAGTCAGCACCATTCAAAAAACTTTTGATTTATTTAAAGAAGGTTTAAAACCTGCAGAAATTGCAGAAAAAAGAAATTTATCTATCACAACTATTTTTTCACACCTTTCTCAATTGTATATGGAGGGAAAAGAGGTGGAATTAGAAAAACTTGTGGACGCAAAAGTTGTAGATAAAGTACGAATTGCTTTTGACGAGTTAGAAAGAAAAATAGAATTGAAACCCATTTTCGAAAAACTAGATGAGCAAGTTTCTTATGGAGAAATAAGGTTAAGTATTACTCTCATTTTAAAAAATGAATAAAAAACACCATTATTATCTGCAGAATTTAGCTAAAGCAATATAAAAATCAAAAATCATTCCTGTTGATAAACCCACATGCTATAAAAAATTACAGAATTAAAATTTAATTAATTTTTAAGACAACCCAGAAATAACACCATTATTATCAATAGTCATATTTTCTGATGCAGGAATTGCAGGTAACCCAGGCATTCGCATCATTTTACCAAGAATAGGAATTACAAATTGTGCTCCTGCAGCGATTTCTATTTCTCTAACAGTTACCGTAAATCCCTCTGGTCTGCCAATTAACGAAGCATTATCTGAAAAAGATTTCTGCGTCTTCGCCATACAAATGGCAAAATCATTAAAACCTAACCGATCAATTCTTTTTAAATTTAATTGTGCCAACTTGCTATATTCAACAGCTACAGCCCCATACATTTCTTTGGCAATAATTTCAATCTTATCTTTTATTGGCGACTTCCAATTATACAATGGTTTGTACTGACTTGCTTTATACTCAACAACATTTACAACGGCTTTAGCTAAATCTATCATTCCTTCTCCTCCTTTTTCCCATCCTTTCGATAAAACGGCTTCGACCCCTAAACTGGCACATTTTCTAATAACAAAATTCACCTCTTTAATAGAATCTGTCGTAAAAGAATTAATAGCCACAACCGGTTCAATATTAAATTTTCTAATATTCTCTATGTGTTTCTCTAAATTTTTAAACCCTTCTGCAACTTTACTTATATCGGAAATATGATATTCATCTGGTTTTGCGCCTCCGTGATGACGCAAAGCTCTAATAGTAGCCACTAAAACCACACATTTAGGATTCAGTTTTGCAAATATAGACTTGATATTCAAGAATTTCTCTGCACCTAAATCTGCACCAAAACCAGCTTCTGTAACCACATAATTAGCCAAAGACAAGCCCATTTTAGTTGCAATAATTGTATTTGTTCCTTGAGCAATATTTGCAAAAGGACCTCCATGAATAATAGCAGGGTTTTCTTCTAAAGTCTGCACTAAATTAGGTTTTATAGCATCCTTTAACAAAATTGTCATAGCATTTTCTGCCTTTAAATCACGCGCAAAAATGGGTTTATTATCAAAAGTAAATCCGATAAAAATATCACCCAAACGTTTTTTTAAATTTTCTAAATTAGAAGCCATACATAAAATAGCCATCACTTCAGAAGCAGGTGTAATATTAAAACCATCTTGTCTAGGCACTCCGTTCGCGGTTCCTCCTAAACCAATAGTTATGTCTCGCAATGCTCTATCATTCATATCGATCACTCTTTTCCATAGAATAGTTCTAGGATCGATATTTAAATTATTTGTTTTACTTTGAATGTTATTATCAATAATAGCAGCCAAAAAATTATTAGCTTTTTCTACAGCATTAAAATCGCCCGTAAAATGCAAATTAATATCTTCCATAGGTACTACTTGAGAATAGCCACCTCCAGCTGCACCACCTTTCATACCAAAAACTGGCCCTAAAGAAGGTTCTCTTAAAACAACCATTGCTTGTTTTCCTATTTTATTAAGACCTTCTGTTAAACCTATAGATACCGTAGTTTTACCTTCACCAGCAGGAGTTGGCGTTAAGGCAGTTACTAAGACTAAATTATTTTTTCGCACTTTTTCATCATCAATCAGATACAAAGGAAGCTTCGCTTTGTATTTTCCATACATTTCCAAATCATCTTCATCAATGTTTAATTTCTGAGCAATATGTTTTATATGTTGTAATGTTTTTGCCTGCGCTATCTGAATGTCTGATGTATATGCCATAAATACATTTTAAATCTATTTTTTTTAACCAATTGAATGAATAAATATAAGGAATTTTAAACATCCAAAATATGACAATTATCTTGTGTTCAAAAAAAGGGTATTATTAAATTGAAACACTTATTTCTCATAATAAGATTAGAATATTTATTACAAGACGATAAAGCAAACTTTTTTTATATATTTGACACATGAGAACAAAATGGTACATTAGTACTTTATTCTTACTATTTATATGTTTTGGAGCATTTCATGAAGAGGTAACCATACCTAATCAAGAAATAGTGCTTGAATTTGTTGATGTTAAAATCGATAAAAAAGATATTCAAAACACCATTGCTGATGTAAAAGAAAAATTACTAAAAATTGGTGTTTCAAATATTAAAATAGATGAAACAGACAGCGGAACCTTAAAAATTTCTTACTATAGTACTATACATATTGATAATATTAAGAAAAAACTGGCTAAAGAACATGCATTAGTTTTAAATCAAAATTCTAATCATAAAGAAAAAAACAGAACTTCTTCTAAGTACCATATTGATATTCATGAAATAACAAACAAAACTGATATTTCTAATTCTGACTTCCATTTTGTAATTGAAATTAAATATAATTTAGACAAAATTACAAATTACAACTCTTTTGCTTTTCTTAAAAAAATAGACCAAAACAAAGAAAATCAACTCTTTAAAACTACTTACAGTGTTTACAAAAACTATCCTTTTATTAAGGATAGATCCTCTTACAACGAACCCGAAGTTAGAGCAGGCCCCAAAAGCTTTCATGTATAACAAATGTAATCATTTACATTTTTGTATATCTTCTTTAAAATCATGAGTACCAAACTCATAATTACAAAAAACAATCAACAAAAATAATTGTCAGATTTTGCGAGAAACTATATATTTGCTCGTTTTTAAAAATTTGATAATAAAATACATATAAAATGCAGAATAAAGGACTTATAAAGTTATTTGCTATCCTTTTTGGGTTAGTAAGTTTATACCAATTATCATTTACATTTTTAGCCACTAAGGTTGAAGATGACGCTGTAGCTTACGCAGAGAGCAAAGGTGATAATATTAATGCAAGACAAAAAGCTACTTTTGAGAGAAAGTACTTAGACAGTGTTGCAAACAAAGAGATTATTAATTTAGGTGTTGCCTCTTACAGCTACAATGATGTAAAAGACAAAGAAATGAATCTTGGTCTAGATTTAAAAGGTGGTATTAATGCTATTTTACAAGTATCTGTAAAAGAAGTTTTAAGAAGCTTAGCTAACGATTCTAAAAACGTTGCTTTTAACCAAGCATTAGACGCTGCAGATGAAGCTCAAAAAAGTAGTAATGCTACTTATTTAGACTTATTTTTTGAAGAGTTTGAAAAAGTTGCTGGAGACACTAAATTAAGCGACCCTTCTATTTTTGGAACAAAAGCTTTAAGCGATAAAATTACTTTTAACGAAGCAAATGCTACGGTAAAAGAAACTTTACAAAAAGAAATTAACAGTTCTATTGGTACTGCTTTTGAAGTATTAAGAAGTAGAATTGATAAATTTGGTGTTACACAACCTAACATTCAAAGAATTGGAAATTCTGGTAGAATTCAAATTGAATTACCAGGAGCAAAAGATATTGAGCGTGTTACTCGTTTAATTACTAGTAAAGCAGAATTACAGTTTTGGGAAGTATACACCAATGCAGAAGTTCAAAACTTCTTTTTCTCTGCAAATGCTAAAGTTGCAGAACTTTTAAAAGACAACACAGTTATAGAGAAAGTTATAGACTCTACAAAAACAGATGATATTGATGATTTATTAGGAGAAACAGTAGATTCTACAGCTGTTAATCAAAAAAATCTTTTCACTTATTTATTTCCTAACGTAGCACAATCTCAACAACAAGTTAGTTCTTTAGTAGGACAAGCTAGAGTGTTAGATACTGCAATGGTAAATGATTTATTAAGTAGAAAAGACGTAAAAGCTTTATTGCCTAACGAATTAAAGTATGTTAAATTCTTATGGGATTATAAATCTAACAAAGGTACAGATGGAAGTGATCTAATTGGATTATATGCCATTAAAGGAAGTCGTAATGGTAATGCAAATATTGAGGGTGATGTTATTTTAGATGCTTCTCAAGTATTTGACCAATTAAATAAGCCAGAAGTTAGTATGACGATGAATAGTTCTGGTACTAAACAATGGGCTAAAATGACTACCGAAAACCAAGGTAAATTTGTTGCTGTTGTTTTAGATAACTATGTATATACTGCTCCTTCTGTAAATACACCAATTACAGGTGGTAGAACTTCTATCTCAGGTGGAAGTATGACTATTACAGAAGCAGAAGATATTGCAACTGTATTAAAAGCGGGTAAATTACCTGCAGCTGCAAGAATTATTCAAGCAGAAGTTGTTGGACCATCTTTAGGTCAAGAATCTATAGATCACAGTATCCAATCTTTTGGACTAGCTATTTTATTAGTATTAGTTTGGATGATGTTATACTATGGTAAAGCTGGTTTATATGCAGACATCGCTTTAGCGGTAAACATCTTATTTATCTTCGGAATATTAGCTTCTTTCAACGCCGTGTTGACATTGCCTGGTATTGCAGGTATTATCTTAACCATTGGTATGTCTGTAGATGCAAACGTTATTATCTTTGAAAGGATTAAGGAAAGTTTATCAATTAAAAAAGGATTAAAACAATCTGTAGGAGAAGGATTCTCTATAAAAGGAGCTTTATCTGCAATTATAGATGCAAATATTACAACGCTTTTAACAGGTATTATCTTGTATGTTTTTGGTACAGGACCAATTAAAGGTTTTGCGTTAACATTAATGATTGGTATTGCAACATCTTTATTTACAGCTGTATTTATTACCCGTTTATTAATTGATAGATCTGTTAATAAAGGAGCTAACATAACGTTTAACACCTCTATCTCTAAAGGATGGTTCCAAAATATAAATATTGAATTCTTAAAGAAACGTAAAATTGCTTACATTGTTTCTGGAGCAATAATTATTGCAGGTATTATTTCTATTTTCTCAGTAGGGTTAAAGCAAGGTGTAGATTTTAAAGGAGGACGTTCTTACGTTGTTCGTTTCGATCAAAGCATGAATGCTACAGAAGTAGCTTCTACATTAAAAGATGCTTTTGGTACGGCACCAGAAGTAAAAACATATGGTTCTGATCGTCAATTAAAAATAACAACTGTTTATAAAATTGATGAAGACGGACAAGATGTAGATGACCAAGTGCAAAGTGCATTATTTACAGGGTTAAAATCTTATTTAGGAACAACTACTTACCAAGACTTTAAACCAGGTTTCGAAAAAGAAGGATCTGGAGTAATGAGTTATATGAAAGTAGAACCAACAATTGCAGATGATATTAAAACATCAGCATTATATGCAGTATTTGGCTCTTTACTAGTAGTTTTCTTATACATATTATTACGTTTTAGAAAAGTTTCTTTCTCAATAGGTGCTGTAGTTGCAGTATTCCATGACGTATTAATAGTATTAAGTGTATTCTCTATCACATACAGCTTTATGCCTTTTGATATGGAAATAGGCCAATCGTTTATTGCTGCAATTCTAACAGTAGTGGGATACTCACTGAATGATACCGTGGTAATTTTTGATAGAATTAGAGAATTTACAGGAACACACCCTAATTGGAAATACAGCGAAGTTGTAGACAAAGGACTGAGTTCTACTTTAGGTAGAACCATAAACACATCTTTAACAACATTATTAGTAATGTTAGCAATCTTCTTATTTGGAGGAGATTCTATTAAAGGATTTATGTTTGCCTTAATTATTGGTGTAGTAGTAGGTACTTACTCTTCATTATTTGTGGCAACACCAATTATGTATGACACTTCTAAAAAAGAAGAAAAAAATAATTAAATTTATTTCTAGATATATTGAAACCGTTTTTAATTTGTAACTATCAGATTAAAAACGGTTTTTTTCATTGAACAAATAGCAATTAAAATTACAACCTAATGAGTATTATAAAACTTCAAGATCTATATTTTAAACCCTTTATTAATAAGGAAGAAATTGCAGTAATCGTAAAGCAATTAGCCATTCAAGTAAAAGCAGACTTACCAAAAGGTGAAGTTCCTATTTTTATAGGAATTTTAAATGGATGTTTTTTATTTGCAGCAGATTTTATTAGAGAGTTTAATGGAGATTGTGAAATTTCTTTTGTAAAATTAGCTTCTTATGAAGGAACGTCTTCTACTGAAAATGTAAAACAATTAGTAGGTATTAATGAAGATTTATCAGGAAGAACTGTAATTATATTAGAAGATATTATAGATACAGGAAACACGCTTCAAGAAATTTATAATATCTTTAGAGATAAAAATTTAAAACAATTAAAAATTGCAACGTTATTTTTTAAACCAGACGTATTTAGAAAAGAACTTCCAATAGATTATATCGGAAAAAATATTGAAGATAAATTTATTGTTGGTTACGGATTAGATTATAATGGTTTAGGTAGAAATTACCCAGCAATTTATCAATTATCAACACAACCTAAAATGAAAAATATCGTATTATTTGGCCCTCCAGGTGCAGGAAAAGGAACACAAGCAGATTTTTTAAAAGACATGTACAACTTAGTACATATCTCTACAGGAGATGTATTCCGTTTTAACATTAAAAATAAAACAGAATTAGGTTTGTTAGCTAAAAAATATATGGATGAAGGAGATTTAGTTCCGGATGAAGTAACCATAAATATGCTAAAAGCAGAAGTTGAAAAAAATACTGATGCAAATGGCTTTATTTTTGATGGTTTTCCAAGAACAGAATCTCAAGCAGAAGCTTTAGATATTTTTTTAGCTGAAAAAGGTGAACAAATAAACGGAATGGTAGCTTTAGAAGTTCCGGAAGATGCTTTAGTAACTCGTTTATTAGAAAGAGGAAAAACAAGCGGTAGAACAGATGATACTGATGAAAGTAAAATTAGAAACCGTTTTAACGAATACAATACAAAAACAGCTGTTTTAAAAGATTATTTTGACGCTCAAAATAAATACTACGGCGTTAATGGTTTGGGTTCTATTGAAGAAATTACACAAAGAATTGCAAAAGTATTTGATACACTTTAAAATGTGTAACTGTGTAATTGTTTAACTGAGTAACCTTTAAACGTATATTACATAGGGCAATTAAACATTTAAACATTTACACGATTAAACAACAATTATGACTGAAGGAAATTTTGTCGATTACATAAAAATATACGCTTCTTCTGGTAAAGGCGGACAAGGTTCTATGCACTTACATAGAGAAAAGTATATTACCAAAGGTGGACCTGACGGTGGAGATGGTGGACGTGGAGGACACATTATTTTACGAGGTGATAAAAACATGTGGACCTTGTTTCACTTAAAATTTAAACGTCACTTTAGAGCCGAAGGAGGTGGTGGCGGAAGTGCCAGTAGAAGTTCTGGTGCAGATGCAGATGATATTTATATTGATGTACCTTTAGGTACCATCATTAAAGATGCAGATACAGATGAAGTTATTGTAGAAATTACAGAACATCAAAAAGAAGTAGTTTTATTACGTGGAGGAAAAGGAGGACTAGGAAACTGGAACTTTAAATCTTCTACCAACCAAACACCAAGATACGCACAACCAGGAATGGATGGTTTTGATGGTTGGTTTAGAATGGAATTAAAACTATTAGCAGATGTTGGTTTGGTTGGTTTCCCTAATGCAGGAAAGTCTACTTTATTATCTGTATTAACCTCTGCAAAACCAAAAATTGCAGATTATGCTTTTACTACTTTAAAACCAAATTTAGGAATTGTAGAACACAGAAATCATCAAACATTTGTAATTGCAGATATTCCTGGAATTATAGAAGGTGCAGCAGAAGGAAAAGGTTTAGGACATCGTTTTTTACGTCATATAGAACGTAATTCGGCGTTATTATTCTTAGTTCCTGCAGATAGTAATGACATTAATAAAGAATACGAAATTCTTTTAAATGAGCTAAAACTACACAATCCAGAATTGTTAGATAAAGACCGTTTATTGGCTATTTCTAAAACAGATATGTTAGATGAGGAGTTAGAAGCAGAAATAAAAGCAGATTTACCAAAAGGTGTCGAGGCTATATTTATATCTTCTGTTGCTCAAAAAGGCTTACAAGAATTGAAAGATAAACTTTGGAAAATGTTGAATTAGGCAACGCAATTGCCTTTTGTCATTCAATATTTATTAAAAATAGAAACTCAAACATTCAATTGTTTGAGTTTTTTTTATGCTTGATAAAAGGAAAAAAATGATGATGTGCAGTTTTGTCATTTCGAACGGAGAGAGAAATAACATAAAGTTTGATTAGCTTTTTGTTATCACTGTTATGAGATTTCTCCTAACGTCGAAATGACAATTATTGTTGCTTTGTTTTGTGGTAGCCCAGTTATGGAATGTCTAAATAATTCGAAATGAAATAACACGATTGTATTTTTCAGCGTCCAGTTTTGTCATTTCGAACCTTTTCGGGAGAAATCTCATAAAGTTGCTCTTTATTACTTTAGCTCCCTTATGTAATTTCTCCTTTTCGAATGGCAGGAATTAATTATTCTGTTAACTGAATTCTAATCGGCAATCTATATTTAGTAGTAACCGGAATTCCACGTTTGTTTGCTGGGTATATTTTTGGAAGTTTTTCTACACTCGCTTTTAGTAAACTATCTAATTCTGGTAATTCTTCTTTAAGCTTTTCAGAAGCCTGAATAGTATCTAAGCTAAAAATTCCTTCAGAATTAATTAGTACATCTACATAGACAATTTCATTAATAGAATCCTTAACAGCCAACGGATGTTGTTGCAACTCCTCTCCTATCTTCTGATGAATGGTTGTTCTAAAACAATCCATTTTTTCTTGTTTATCAATGATAGCATCACATTCTTTAAAAGACGGAAAAGTATCTACAGAAGAAAAATCTACAATCGTATCTAAAGCTACACTATTATTGCTTTTTGGAGGGCAAAATAAATCACACGAAGTGATAAAAACCATCATTATTAAAAAAGATAAAAACCTTAAATACATACTTTTAATTAAAATGTGAATTTACAAAACTTTAACGACTTTTATTCTAAAGATTTAACACACAGAAAAGAACCTATTAAAGCAAGAAAAAGCCGGAGTTTTTAACTCCGACTTTAACCATTTTAAATAAAAATACAATTTTCTTATTCTAAACTTTTTTCTCTACTAATACTACAAACGGAATTGAATATTTTACTCCTACTTTTTTACCATCTTGTTCTCCTGGAATCATTTTAGGTAAAGACTTCATTACCCTAATAACCTCTGCTTTAATTTTTGGATGTGGAGCTCTTGCCGCAATATCTACAACATTCCCTTCACTATCTATTTTAAAGCCAACAAAAACTCTTTTTCTACCAGCATCTAAACCAAGTGTATTTACCATATCTGCATCAAAATATTTCCCGAAATGTTTTTGAACACCTTTAGAAAAACATTTTTTATCTCCAGATTCACAGCCAGGGAAAGTAGGTGCTTTGTCAATTATCATAAAAGAAACAAAATTACCATCTCTCTCAGCTTTTACTCTTTCATCAACTTTATCATATAGTTTCTTTTTCAGAAATTTATTAGATTTTAAATTAAATGCTATTTCATCATTTAACTTACTAATGGAATCCTTTAAATTTTGATTTTCTAAAGCAACATTTTTTAAATTTTCTTGTGCAATTTTTTCAGATTCAGTTAGTCGATTTACTGTAGTTTTTGACGCACAAGAAGTATAAAAAAGCATACTTGCTAAGACTGGAATCAAGACCAAATATTTTAATTGATTCATTTTTTTAGATTGTGTTTTCTTCATCATAATAATTCTTTTTTTAATTAAAGTTTTTTTATAAAATTGATTGACAAACGCTATGTTTTCAACTTGAAAAAAGTTGGATAATAAATTATTTATATACATTTCTTTTGTAGCTGATTTTGCAGCCACTTCATCAGAGATATATTCGTGTAGTAAAGTGATTCTTTTCTGATAGAAATAAATCATTGGGTTAAACCACATCGCAATTTTTAAAAACTCAAAAAATAATAAATCGAGTGAATGTTTTTGTTTACTGTGTACAAATTCGTGAGCAATAATTTGTTTTTGTTGAGAATCTGGAATTTCTTTTCCTAAAAATATAAAATTAAAAAATGAAAATGCTTTGGTTTCTTTAGGTAGTAAAACTAGAGAATAAGACGGCTTTTTAACAATTTCATTTTTCCTGATTAAGTTGATAATTTTAAAAAACTTAATTAAAAATAAGATTGAAAAAAGAGTAACTCCAATCCAAAATAAAGTACTTACATAATTCTCAGATTGAAACATTGTCGTTTTCTCTATAACTTTTTCTGGTGATAAAACGATTTCTGGTAAATAGATAATAAATTCTTGCGGAACTGCTTTTTGAAACGTTGGTATTTTTATAAATGGCAACACAAAAGAGCAAATTGGTGTAGCTAACAAATACCATCTGTTCTTAGTAAAAAATGTTTCTTTACTGAGGAAGAAATCATAAATAACCAAGAAGAATACTTGAAATAATATAACTTGTAAAATGTAATTGATCATAGTTTTTGATTTTAAAAATATTCTCTATACAATTCCACCCAAAAGTGGAATCACTAGTACTGGCAGCAAATGAAAACTGAGACTGTCTACTGAATACTTTTATTATTCATAATAATTGAGACTGCCAACTGAGACTGCCAACTGAATACTGAATTACTGCCTACTCTTTTTTATTCACTTCTTTTAAAATAGCTTCTAATTCAGAAACATCCATTTTATTTTCTTTTACAAAAAAGGAAACCATACTTTTAAACGAACCGTCGAAATAACCATTCATTAATTTGTGTAAACTTTGGTTGCTGTAGGTTTCTTTTTCAATTACCGGAAAATATAAAAAACCCCTTCCAACTGGTTTATGACCTACAAATTCTTTAGTTTCTAAAATCCTAATAATAGTAGAAACGGTGTTATATGCCGGTTTCGGTTCGGGTAATTTATCTATGACTTCTTTTACGGAAGCTTCTTTTAAATCCCAAAGTACTTGCATAATTTGTTCTTCTGCTTTTGTTAATTGTTTGCTCATAATTTCAACTAAGTTTATAGTTCAAAAATACAAATATAACTAAATATTTAGTTTGAACTAATTTTTTAGTTGATAATTATTGTAACAAACCTAATTTGTAATCGTCTAATTGTTAGAAAACTGCCACTATTATTGATTTTAAAGCAGTATAATTATTTTAAAAACTATGGATATATTTTTATTACTTCTAGGCTTTCTTTTTGTTTGTCTAGGAATTATTGGCTCATTTTTACCGGTTTTACCAGGTCCTTTAACAAGTTGGTTGGGATTACTTTTATTACATTTTACTAAGATTATTCCGATGGATTGGACTTTCTTAGGTATTACTTTAGGACTAGCCATTCTAATTTGGATTCTCGATTATTTTATTCCTGCTATGGGAACAAAACGTTTTGGCGGAACTAAATATGGAGTCTATGGAACTACAATCGGATTAATTGTTGGCTTGCTCTCTCCTATTCCGTTTGGTATGTTGATTGGTACTTTTTTAGGTGCGCTAATTGGGGAATTGCTTTATGATAGTAAAGACACAAACCGAGCTTTAAAAGCTTCTTTTGGGGCATTTATTGGGTTTTTAGCTTCTACGACGATTAAATTCTCTATTTCTGTTATTTATTTTGTGCTGTTTGTTGTTCAGTTTTGGGAGTTTAAAGAAAACTTCTTTTAAAAATTGAACACATAGAAACATAGAAAACATAGATACAGAATAAAAATCACTCCAGTACTATAAGCCAGCAAACAAGTCTAGCCCAGATTGAAGTGGCATCCTTTTTTCTGTCAGTTCGAGTGAATTTTGAAGAATGAAAAATTTGTATCGAGAACAGAAGAAAAAAGATATAACGGAAAGCTGGAAATAGCTACAAAAAAGTAAAATATAAAATTGAAGTAAGAATGCCACATCACATAAGTAAAAATACTTAACAGTGACTAAAAAGCAAAAAAAAAGCGTCCCGTTTCAGGGAAGCTTTCCATTGGTTAACAAAACCACGACACTTTTACTAAAGTGCCAAAACAACACAACTAATGCTGCCCTAACAAAAAGCAGCCGACAAATATACGATGTTTTTTAATATTCTCAAATAAAGATGTTGTTTTTTATTTTATTCTCAATTGTCTATTAATTCATTTGATTGTATCTTTGCTCACTTAAATAAACATCAGAAAACTAAACAGCAAATGCAATTATCAGAACAAGAAGTTGTACGTAGAGAAAAGCTTGTAAAATTACGCGCTTTAGGCATCAATCCGTATCCTGCAGATTTATATCCTTTAGATTCTAATTCTAAGGAAATAAAAAAAGATTATGTTGAAGGGAAAAAGGTAATTATTGCTGGTAGATTAATGTCTATCAACATACAAGGAAAGGCTTCTTTTGCGCAATTGCAAGATGGAGAAGGTAGAATACAAGTGTATTTTAACAGAGATGAAATTTGTACGGGTGAAGATAAAACCTTGTACAATGATGTTTTTAAAAAATTACTAGATTTAGGTGATTTTGTAGGGATTGAAGGCGAATTATTTACCACTAAAGTGGGAGAAAAAACAGTGCGTGTTAAGAACTTTACCTTATTAAGTAAATCTTTAAAACCATTGCCTTTACCTAAGGTAAAAGATGGTGTTACTTATGATGCTTTTACAGATCCAGAATTAAGATACAGACAACGATATGCCGATTTAGTGGTAAACCCTCATGTAAAAGAGGTGTTTATTAAAAGAACTAAATTGTTTAATGCCATGCGTTCTTTCTTTAATGATGCTGGTTATTTTGAAGTTGAAACTCCGGTTTTACAACCAATTCCTGGTGGTGCAGCGGCAAGACCTTTTATGACACATCATAACTCGTTAGACATTCCGTTATATATGAGAATTGCTAATGAATTGTACTTAAAAAGACTAATTGTTGGTGGTTTTGATGGTGTCTATGAATTCTCTAAAAACTTTAGAAATGAAGGAATGGACAGAACTCATAATCCTGAATTTACAGCCATGGAAATCTATGTTTCTTACAAAGATTACAATTGGATGATGGATTTTTCTGAAAAACTTTTAGAGCATTGTGCAATAGCTGTAAACGGAACTTCTGAAGCTACTTTTGGTGAACACCAAATAGATTTTAAAGCACCGTACGCAAGAGTAACAATGGCAGATTCTATTAAACATTTTACTGGTTTTGACATTACTGGAAAAACAGAAGATGAAATTAGAACGGCTGCAAAAGGCATGAATATTCCTGTTGATGAAACCATGGGAAAAGGAAAATTAATTGATGAAATTTTTGGTGAAAAATGTGAAGCAAATTACATTCAGCCTACTTTTATTACCGATTATCCGAAAGAAATGTCTCCTCTTTGTAAAGAACACAGAGACAACCCAGAATTAACGGAGCGTTTTGAATTAATGGTTTGTGGTAAAGAAATTGCAAATGCATATTCTGAATTAAATGACCCAATTGACCAACGTGAGCGTTTTGAGCACCAACTTAAATTGGCTCAGAAAGGTGATGATGAAGCAACGGAGTTTATTGATGAAGATTTCTTAAGAGCATTAGAATACGGAATGCCACCAACGTCTGGAATGGGAATTGGAATGGACCGTTTAATTATGTTTTTAACCAACAATCAATCGATACAAGAAGTACTTTTCTTCCCTCAAATGAGACCAGAAAAGAAAACTGTAGCTGTTGAATTGAATGATGATGAAAAAGCAGTTTTAGCTATTATTACAAAAGCAGAAAAGATTGAGTTAAATGACTTAAAAGTAAAATCTGGCTTGTCTAACAAAAAATGGGATAAAACCATTAAAGGTTTAACGAAACATAAAGTAGCTAAAGTTTCTAAAACAGACGAAGGTTTGTTTGTAGAGATTGTATAATAATGCTTTGATAAGACTTGTCATTCTGAACTTGTTTCAGAATCTCATATTTTAGTTATAAATTATGAGATTTCTCAATAGACAAAACCGTCTCATTTCGAAATGACAAATAAATTACACAAAAGGAATTACAGCAATGTAGTTCCTTTTTTTATTGCTCTTTTTTATAAGGATTTTCTAATACGTGTGTAAATACAAATTACCTAAGTTAACAACAGAGAATGGCATTTGTGCTAGCAAGGCTAGAACATTAGCCGTTATTTAATAAATTTAATTTGAATAAAATTATTTACATTTTAAAAAAATAGCATCTAGTATAATTCTATTACGCTCATCAATTCAAACACCTCTAAGATACTCATTATCAAAATAACATAATACTTTCAGTAAAAAAAAACAGCTAATTATTAGATAAAATTTAACGTTTTTTTTATGTTCTATTTGTTGTTGAATAAATTAACTTTTTAGACCTTTATGTGAACAAAAAACTATTTTTTTTTAATTCAAAAAATTATAATGTCATGTACACATTTCAAGAGCAATTAAAAAGTATTAAAGAAGGTAAAGGGTTTATTGCCGCTTTAGATCAGAGTGGTGGAAGTACACCAAAAGCACTATTAGGTTACGGTATTGCAGAAGATCAATATAAAGATAAAACAGAGATGTTCCAACTCATTCATGATATGCGTACTCGAGTAATTTCTGATAAAAACTTTACTCAAAATAAAATTTTAGGTGTTATTCTTTTTGAAAAAACAATGAATGGTTTAATAGATAAAAAGCCTGTACCTTCTTATTTATTAGAAAAAAATATTGTCACTTTTTTAAAAATTGATAAAGGATTAGAAAATCTTAAAGAGGGTGCTAAATTAATGAAACCCATACCTAACATGAAGTCTCGTTTATCTGAAGCTAAAAAATTAGGCATATTCGGTACAAAAATGCGTTCTGTAGTTTATGAAAACAATTTAAACGGAATTAGAGATATTGTAAAACAACAATTTGCCTTTGGTTTAGATATTCTTGAATGCGGTTTGATTCCTATTCTAGAACCAGAAGTGGATATTCATGCGAAAGACAAAATTGAAATTGAAGCTCTTTTAAAGCAAAATATTCTTTTAGAATTAGATAAGTTAGACGAAAATAAATCTGTTATTTTAAAATTAACATTACCAACAGTTCCAGATTTTTATAAAGGCCTAGTAAACCACCCTAAAGTTATTAGAGTATTTGCACTTTCTGGAGGTTATGATATAGAAACAGCAAACATCTTATTAGCTAAGAATAAAGGCGTAATAGCTAGTTTTTCTAGAGCCCTTTTAAACAATCTAAAATTTCAACAAAGTACAGATGAGTTTTCATTGGCTTTAGACAGTGCTATAGACAGTATTTATAAAGCTTCAATTACTTAAAAAACGCTTATAAATAAACTGGCCGTTATTTATACTAAAAATTCAAATTATTCAATTACCACTGCTTTATCGCTGATTAAACTTCTTTTGAAAACAGGTAAAACATCAAAAGTAAATTGAAATTAAATTAAAGTAGGTTCTATTAAAAATAGTCAAATGAAGAGCAATTTTTAGGTAAAAATATTGAGATTTCTCAATCAACAAAAAAGTCTCATTTCTAAATAACATCGATAAATAAAAAGGAATTACAATAATGTAGTTCCTTTTTTTTTAGTTACAATAATTTATATTTAATTGAAAATGAAAGATTAAGATCAATAAACCCTTCTAATTTTAACATAATATTTATAATTACCCTTAAAAACCAAGACAAAAGTCGTATATTTGAGGTCAAATGGATACTATTATGGATTATAAAGAAAACTCATCAGATTTTACTATTGTAAACGAAGCAATAAGTAGTTATGTATTAAATTCTCCTTTTAGCTTCAATAAAGAAAATATTACATTTTCAGAATTTTTTGATAACAAAATGCTTATTATTCAGGTTATTAAAAGTGGTTTACCTTTTAAAATATTCAATGCTATAAAAAGCATCATTCCTTTTACAGAAGAAGATTGGGCAAACTATTTAAATATTTCTACAAAATCTTTACAAAGATATAGTAACGATGCAAATTTCGTTTTTAAACCAATTCATACAGAAAAAATTATAGAAATAGCAGAAGTAAACAACCTTGGTAAAGAAGTTTTCAATTCTACAGAGCAATTTTATTTGTGGTTAAATACACCGTCTTATGCTCTTAATAATTTAAAACCAGCAGAACTTATAAAAGATTCTTACGGTAAAGAATTAGTAATGGAAGAATTAAATAGAATAGAGCATGGAATTTTTGCCTAATGAAGCTATTTAGATTATCTAAACGAAAATATGCAACAGCATTTAATGGAAAAGGAGCTGCCAAATCTAATAATAGATGGAACTCTAAAAGAACTGAAATTATTTACACCGCAGAAAGTAGAGCACTAGCCATGGCAGAAGTTGCTGTACATTTAACAATTGCTACTTTACCCAAAGATTATGTAATGATTACAATACTTGTTCCGGACATTGTTTCCATACAAAAAATTGATGCAAAAAAACTTTCAGAAAATTGGAACAGTAATCCGTCTAATTCTAACACAAAAAAAATTGGAGATAACTTTATAGATGCTATGGAGGCATGTATTTTAAAAGTCCCTTCTGCCGTAGTACAAGGAGATTTTAATTATTTGATAAATCCTTATCATAAAGAATTTAAAAAAATTAAAATAATAGAAATAACAGACTTTCCTTTTGATAATAGAATATTTCAATAATAAAAAACAGCCAAAAAAAAACAATTTTTCCGTAAGCAGTAAATGTATCAAAATGATTCAAAAGATTATAAAAAAATAAGCATTATCATTGTCAACTTGTTTCAGCATCTCATTTTTAGAATCATGATTTTTTAATGAACAAAAAGTCTCATTTTAAAATGACACAAATATATAAGAAGGAATTACAGCCATGTAGTTCCTTTTTATTGGTTTGTACTTTTGTTGTTCGTTTTAAATTTTTAGAATAAGTTTGCGATGCCTAATATCATAAAAAAACAATGGAAAATTATAAGGAAGTAATTGAATGCGTTTATGCAGATCTTAAAAATATTGATGATAATGGTAAAGTAGCCAACTATATTCCGGAATTGGCTTTTGTAGATGGAAATAGTTTTGGTATAAGTATAACAAACATTAAAAATGAAAATTTTGGAATTGGAGATTTTGAAACAAAATTTTCTATACAAAGTATTTCTAAAGTGCTAACACTAAGCTTAGCTTACAAGTTTGAAGGTTTAAAGTTATGGGAAAGAGTAGATGTAGAACCCTCTGGAAATCCATTTAACTCTTTATTACAATTAGAAGCAGATTTAGGAAAACCCAGAAATCCATTTATAAACGCTGGAGCCATTGTAATTTGCGATATTTTGGTAAGTCATCTTAAAAACCCAAAAGCAGATTTTTTAAATTTTTGCAGAGAAATCTCTAACAACCCTACATTAAATTACAATGAAAAAGTAGCCGAATCTGAAACTATTACAGGCTTTAGAAATATAGCACTATGTAATTTTATAAAATCTTTTGGTAACATTAAAAATAATGTTGATGAAGTTTTAGATCTCTATTTTCATACTTGTTCTTTAGAAATGACTTGCAAAGAACTTTCGCAAATATTTTTATTTTTAACTGTTGATAATTTTACTACCGCAAAAGGAGAAAGAGTAATAACAGAGAGCCAAACTAAAAGAATTAATGCGATTATGCTTACTTGTGGTTTTTATGATGAATCTGGTGAGTTTGCTTTTCGTGTTGGATTGCCAGGTAAAAGTGGTGTTGGAGGCGGCATTGTAGCCATTCATCCAGATAAATATTGTATTGTTATTTGGAGTCCGAAATTGAATAAAAAAGGAAATTCTTATAAAGGAATGTTGTTTTTAGAAAAATTCACCTCAAAAACAGCTTCTTCAATTTTTTAGAAAAATTAGAATAATACTATTTTATAATTAGATAAAAACAGCTATTTAAAGGGTAATAAATACTCTTTTTTAGCTTTACTTCCTTACTATTTTCGTAATTCTAAAAACGTCTTATGAAATCAAGAATCTTATCACTTCTACTTATCATTGCTTTTTCTTACCAAAGCAAAGCACAAACGCCTGTAAAATTAAGTACAAATCAATTTCGATTTATTGAAGGTCCGGCTTGGGATGGTGCTGAATTTATTTATTTTTCCGATATTCCTGATAAAAAAGTATACAAATACTCTGTAACCAACAATACGTTTGCACTTGCTTTTGATAATAAAACAGATGGTTGCAATGGATTGATGTTTGACCAAGATTATAATTTAGTAGTCTGCGGATTTAGAGCAGGAAATATTGTTAGAAGAAAAGTAGATGGAACTTTAATTGAAACCTTATTTACAGAATATAAAGGAAAACGTTTTGACAACCCAAATGAGGTTTGTATCGATAAAAAAGGTGGAATTTACTTTACAGATCCAACAAGAAGAACCCCACCTTTTCAGACAAAGAGAAGAGTATATTACATCACTCCAGAAGGAAAACTAACTGTGGCAACCGAATCAGGATTCACATTCCCAAATGGACTCTTAATTTCTAATGATGGAAAACATCTTTTTGTAAACGATTCTGATACGCATGATATTTATAAGTTTAACATTAACCAAACAGACGGAACAATTACAAACAAAACCGTTTTTACTAGTTTAACCAACGCTAATGATGGTGAACCAAAATCTCAAGCAGACGGAATGGCTTTAGACACAGAAGGAAACTTATATGTATGTTCTAAATTAACAATTCAAATTTTCAATAAACAAGGAACTAAAACGGGGTCTATCTTATTTCCAGAACAAACCACCAATTGTACTTTTGGAAAACCTGATAAAAAAACGTTATTTATAACTGCCACTAAAAATTTATACAGCATTAATTTAACAAAAACAGGTTTTCAACATCCTTTCGATTTACCTGAATAACCTGTTTATTTCCTAACCAGTAACTTCCCTCCAAGGATAAGAGGTATGCTTGTGAAACAACTATTTTTAATTACGATGCAAGCCTCAGATAATTAAACCATTAGCCATCTCTCTACGAATAAATATTTTTAATAATTCCGTTGCATATTACAATAAAAATGAAGAACTTTCCAGTACTTTCAATCAGAATGAAATGGAAAAGGACCTACATAATTTTTCTTCTTTTGAAGAATACCCAACAACAGATAAAAGTCTTTGGTTAGACTACTCTAAAGAAGAAACAATTTTTAAAATTTGGTCTCCTAGAGCAACTGCAGTAAAGCTAAACCTCTATAAAACCGGAAATGATTCTGAAGTTTTTGAAACGTTAGATCTAATTGCTGAAAAAAATGGCCTTTGGCAAAAAAAGGTTCAACGAGATTTAAACGGAACTTATTATACATATCAAACTTATATTGATGATCATTGGTTAACCGAAACTCCTGGAATTTATGCAAAAGCAGTGGGTGTAAACGGTAACAGAGCCATGGTTTTTAATGCGGATGAAACAAATCCTAGAAATTGGAATAAAGACACCTACGTAGAATTAAACGTACCAAATAGTGCCATCATTTATGAATTACATATTCGGAATATTACCATTCAAAAAGAAGCGAATTCATCGTATCCTGGTAAATATTTAGGATTAGTAGAAAAGGGCGTAAAAAGTACTCAAAATGTTCCTACTGCAATCGATCACATCAAAAGATTAGGAATTACACATGTACATTTACTCCCCACCTTTGATCAATATTCTATTGATGAAACTCATTTAGAAACTCCTCAATTCAATTGGGGCTACGATCCCCAAAACTACAACGTCCCGGAAGGTTCTTTTTCTACAAATCCTTTTAAAGCAGAAGTTAGGATTAAAGAATTTAAAACCATGGTACAAGCATTTCATGATGCCGGAATTGGAGTTGTTTTAGATGTTGTATATAATCATACTGGCGTAAAAGAAACTTCTAATTTTAATTTAGAAAACCCAGGTTATTATTATCGTTTTAATAACGATGGTAGTTATTCTAACGCTTCTGGTTGTGGTAACGAAACTTCTTCTGAAAGAAAAATGACGCAAAAATTTATGCTTGAGTCTGTAAAATATTGGACAGAAGAATATCATTTAGATGGTTTTCGTTTCGATTTAATGGCCATTCATGATATTGAAACCATGAATTTAATAGCAGAAGAAGTTAAAAAGATAAACCCAAATGCACTTATTTATGGTGAAGGTTGGGTTGGTGGAGACTCTCCGCTTCCAGAAGAAAAGCGCGCCTTAAAAAAACACATTCCTCAAATGCCAAAAATTGCTGCTTTTTGTGATGATATTAGAGATGCAATAAAAGGGGGCGTTTTTGAAGACAATAGCACCGGTTTTGTTAATGGTGCAAAGTTTACAGAAGAATCTATTAAATGTGGCATTGTAGGTGCTATAGAGCATCCTCAATTAAATTATCAATACGTTAATTATTCAAATAAAGCTTGGGCGCAACAACCTTGGCAAGCTATTAATTATGTTTCTTGTCATGATAATTATACGCTATACGACAAATTAAAAGTGTCTAGACCAGATGCTTCTTTAGATGAAATTAAAGCAATGCATAAATTGTCTACAGCCATTGTTCTTACATCCCAAGGAACACCTTTTTTACATGAGGGATCAGAAATAATGAGTACCAAAAAAGGAGATCATAATTCATACAAATCTCCAGATGCCATCAATGAAATAGATTGGAATTTAAAAGTACTAAATGCAGATGTTTTAGCATACTATAAAAACCTTATCAAGTTAAGAAAAAAACATCCTGCTTTTAGAATGCCAACAGCAAAAGAGGTGCAAGATAATTTAAAATTTAAAAAAATAGATGATGGTTTGGTTTCTTATCAGCTAAAAAACAATGCAAATAAGGATACCTGGTCAAAAATATTGGTCATTTTTAACAGACAAAACTATGACATAAACTATGAGTTAGACCAATCTTGGAAAATTGCAGTCTTAAAAGATTCTTTTGATTTTGAAGGAACAGAAAATGTTACAGATAATGTAATTGTTCCTGCAATTTCTATGATGGTTTTGTTTCAGAAAAAAATAAATACACAAGAAAAATATTATAAAAAGCAACTATTAGGTTTGGTAGAAAAACTTTTTATTGAAACTGGTGATGCTAAAAGTCGTTTTATTAATTGTGAAGCCCAAATTGAAACAACATATATTGCATCTAAAAATAAATATACGCCAAAAGAAGCTATTGAATTTTGGGATAAAATGTGGGATGAATTAAATACAAAAGAAGCCCTTTTTAACAAATCTATAGAACTAAAATCTTCTTTCTTAATGACCGTTAAATCCAAAAGAAATGCTTCCTTAGAAAAATATTTATTATTTTTTCTGGAAGAATTAGCTAGGTTAAATTAAAAAATCACTGCTTTATAATTCTTAATTAAACATCCTTTTAGTTTGTTTCTAAAAGAAAAAAATAGATTTTTGTATTCTACGGATTTAAGTTATTTATAAATATCATATCCGTATAAAGTAAGAAACTATTATGATCAATTCTCCTCATTCTGAGCATCAAATTAAATCTGTTACTAATTTTAAAGAGTTACTTTCCATTCCTTTTCAGGGAAATGTAAATGCCCTTTGTTGGACTCGTGAATTAAAAGGTGATTTTTCTGAAATTGTAAAAAAGGTTGCACTTAGTGGTAATATGATAGAACTTCTTCCTGAAGAACTTCTAGATCTTCAGTTAAGTAAACAAGGTCAAATTGCTAGAGAAATTCTTTTAAATGACTATAAAACACTACAAAATAACGGAAAATCTCCTACTCTAAACATTATAAAAAATTATGAGAGAGATGATGCTTTTCCTTTTTTCCCTACAGATGTTTACTCTTTTCATATAGATCGTTCTCCCATACCTGCAGATACTTTTTTGTGCACATATCATGGCGCTTCTAGTGCTATTTTACCAAATTCTCAAGGCACACAAAAAATATTAATTCCAGAAATACGAGCGGAACTCAAAAAACTATATGGAGAGGAATCTGAAGCTGGTTTTGAATCCTTTTTAAGTGAATTTTTCTTTGACTTACATTATCAAGCCAAGCCTAATGCACAGCCTATTAATTTAGGTATTGGTCATTTATGGAAACTAGCAATTGATCATCCTGAAAGCAAAGTACTACCTTGTTTGCACCGTGCTCCAGAAGAAAAAAATGGAGAACATCGATTAATGATGATCTGTTAACAGGAAAACAATTAGAAAAAACAATATAGAAAAGTATATCCTTTTTTAAATATAAATTGAATTAAATAGAAAAGATGCACTCATTGGTGCATCTTTTCTATTTAAATATTCTTTTAATAAGAAGAGTTCTATTAGGTTAATTTAAAGACTACCCTTTAAACTTCATCCCTAAATGCACTATTTTTTTAGTTTCATAAAAGTCTTCTTCAAAAAAATCTGGTAAATCATAAATCGTCGCAGACGTATATAATTTTAATTCTTCAGATAAATCACCACCTTTTAAATATAAAATTCCGTTTTTTAAATCGTGATTTTGCTTTTTAGAAATTCTACCTTTCGTCCAGCCCACAAACGTTTCCATTTGTGCTACTGCTCTACTTACAATAAAATCATAAGTATCTTTTACCTCTTCTACTCTTCCGTTTGTAGTTTTTACGTTTTCTAAACCTAAACCAGCTACAACTTCATTTACTACTTTTATCTTTTTACCAATAGAATCTACCAAATGAAACTGTGTTTCTGGAAATAAAATTGCTAATGGAATACCAGGAAAACCTCCACCAGTACCAACATCCATCACTTTAGAACCTGGTTTAAATTGCACCACTTTTGCTATTGCTAAAGAATGTAATACATGGCGTAAATACAGTTCGTCTATATCTTTTCTAGAAACAACATTTATTTTTAAATTCCAATCTTGGTATAATTCTTGAAGTTTAGAAAACTGTTCTATTTGGGTTGTGGTTAAGTCCTTAAAATACTTGAGTATAATTTCCATTAATAAATATATTTGAATTGCAAAAATAGTTATTTGTATTGGAACAATTCTAAACAAAATATGCCGTTTATTATAAAACTCCATTTCAAAAAGTATATTTTTGCATATTATAAACATAAAAATGAAAACAATAAATTTTTCTAGAGTAGATAAAGCTAAATTCTTTAGAACTCTAAACAAACGAGTAAATACATATTTTAAAGAAAACGAATTACAAAAAACAGGAAACTGGAAATTGTACACCAAAGCAATTGTTATGTTTTCTCTTTTCTTGGTTCCTTTTATTTTAATTTTAACAGTCTCGATGCCGCAATGGCTAATGGCACTTTTAATGGTAGTAACCGGAATAGGAATGGCCGGTGTTGGTATGAATGTGATGCATGATGCAAATCACGATTCTTTTTCTAAAAGGAAATGGGTAAATAAATTAATGGGAAGCAGTATCTATATACTTGCCGGAAACGTGTATAACTGGAAAGTACAACACAATGTTTTACACCATACCTATACAAATGTAGAAGGGCATGATGAAGATATAGATGCAGGACGAATTATTCGTTTTTCTCAACATTCTTCATGGTTACCAATTCATAAAATTCAGAAATATTATTCTATCTTCTTGTACGGATTGTTAACCATAAACTGGGCAATTACTACAGATATTAAGCAAATGCATCGTTATTTAAAACGTAAATTATCTTATGGTAAATTTCCAAACCCTGCTACAGAATGGACTAAGTTAGTCATTTCTAAAGTTGTATATTACGCACTTTGGATTGTTTTACCTTTATTAGTTTTAGACATTGCATGGTGGAAAGTTTTAATTGGCTTTTTTGTAATGCATTATACTGCTGGTATGATTTTGAGTTTGGTTTTTCAATTAGCACACATTGTACCAAATACAGAAATGCCACTTCCAGATAAAGACGGTAATTTAGAACACACTTGGGCAGTCCACCAATTATACACAACATCTAACTTTGCCCCTACTAATTCATTGGTAAACTTCTATACAGGTGGTTTAAATCATCAAGTTGAACATCATATTTTCCCGCATATTTCTCATGTACATTATAATAAATTAGCTAAAATTGTAAAAGAAACTGCCAAGGAATTTAATTTACCTTATAATGAATACGCTACTATGCGTAAAGCCGTTATAGAACATTTTAGACATTTGGGAGCTTTGGGTAAAAACCCAGAAATAGCATAAGTAACACAACAACAACTAACAGTAAAATGAAAAATCCATTATCGGACAGAATTAACAGTTTACCTGTATCTCAAACCTTAGCAATGGCTGCTAAAACAAGAGAATTAAGAGCAGAAGGAAAAGATATTATTGGTTTAAGTTTGGGAGAACCAGATTTTAATACACCAGATTTTATTAAAGACGCTGCCATTGAAGCTATCAATCAAAATTACAATTCGTATTCTCCAGTAGATGGGTATGCAGATTTAAAAGAAGCTATTTGTGTAAAGTTTAAACGTGACAATGATTTAGTTTATAAACCAAGTCAAGTTGTTGTTTCTACAGGAGCAAAACAATCTATTGCAAACATTGCACAAGTATTATTAAACCCAGGAGATGAAGTTTTATTACCAGCTCCTTATTGGGTAAGTTACTCTGCAATTGCAATTTTATGCGAGGCAACGTATGTAGAAATCCCTTCTTCTATAGAGAATGATTTTAAAATCACTCCAGAACAGTTAGAAGCTTCTATTACACCTAAAACAAAAATGATTTTCTTTAACTCACCAAACAACCCAAGTGGAACTATTTATAGTGAAGCAGAATACAGAGCGTTGGCAGCAGTTTTAGAAAAACACCCACAGATTTTTATCTTATCAGATGAAATCTATGAACATATCAATTACGATTCTAAACCATTTAGTTTTGCAGCAATTGAAAGCATGTACGACAGAACCATTACCGTAAATGGTTTGGCAAAAGCATTTGCTATGACAGGTTGGAGAATTGGTTATATTGGTGCTCCAGAATGGATTGCTAAAGCATGTACTAAAATGCAAGGTCAAATTACTTCTGGTACAAATTGTATTGCTCAAAGAGCTGCAATTACAGCCGTTTTAGCTCCAGTTTCTAAAATTCAATATATGGTAGATGAGTTTAAAACTCGTAGAGATATCATTATTGGTTTATTAAGAGAAATAGACGGCTTTAAAGTAAACGTTCCTGAAGGAGCTTTTTACGTTTTTCCAGATGTTTCTGCATTCTTTGGTAAAACAATTAACGGTTATAAAATTGAAAACGCAAGCGATTTTTCTTTATTCATTTTAGAAAGAGCAAATGTAGCAACTGTAACGGGTGAAGCTTTTGGTACGCCAAACTGTATCCGTTTATCTTATGCCGCTTCAGAATTACAAATTAGAGAAGCAGTAAAAAGAATTAAAGAAGCGTTAAGCTAATCTTTAAAACATATATTTATATTAAAATCCATCTTTAATTAGATGGATTTTTTTTGTTTGGGCGTGCCCTAAAGGTCAGGCTTTTCGCACTCGCTTTTTTGTAAAAACAAAAAGAGCTCAAACAATTGCTTCAATCCTTCACGCAAACCTATATAACAAATTATCAATTAATTACAAAATACATCTTTCTTTAAACAAAATAAATAAAACTAAAAAACCACATCTACCGAAAGACGTGGTTTTAACAAACATTGGGGGACAACTAGGGGATATATTTTTATTCTTTTATAATAAGCTTCTTGTAATATAAGTCAAAGATATTATTAATTAGCATTAAAAATCTTTATATCAGCCCATTAACTTTAAACCTTAGACTACCTGTAACTTTATTACGTTTAATAAAATTCTTTATTCCATTTAAAGAACAACCAAATACACTTTTATTCATATAATTACCAAAACAAGAGACCACTTACGTAAGATATATAATAATAAATATCCCATAATTATTTTCTAATTATGGGATATTATAGGAATTACAATAATAAAAAATCGACTTATTTCATCACTAATTTAACTATTTTATAATTTCTAAAATCATTTCTTATTTTTATAAAATAAATACCAGATTTTAAACCTTCCCTTAACATAGATACCCTATTGTTTCCAATTATTGTTTGCGTTTTAATTTCTCTAATTAAAGAACCAGTTATATTATAAACTTCAATTTTAGTTGTTGCATTTGTTTCTGAATAAAAACTTAACTCCGAGCTATATTTCATTGGGTTAGGTACTAATAACACTTCATTTTCAGCAATAACATTAGTGTCAACCGCTAACGGTCGTGCTGTAAATTGTATGTCTTTTAAATTTAGTTGTTTTTCTAACACTGTAGTTCCATCAGAAGACATTGTAAACACAATATTTACGATATCAGATAAATCCATACTGCCACCTAATGCAGAAACAAAATGAGAAAAAGGAATGGCATAATGACTCTCTGTATCGTTTAATTTTACAGTAGTTCTAAATTGGTTTTCCCAAGCACCTATACTTTCTTTAACAATTGTTATTTCTACATCTCCCGTTCCTTTTGCATCTAATTCCAACGTAGAAAACCTAGATAAATCTACAGCTGTAAACCTAGGTGTTAAAGATCTAAAAGCAGAAACATACGCACTTGTAGTTGCTTTTAAAGCAATATTTCTTTCTACTCTATAACCACTTCCTGTATAAATATTCTCATTTTGTGTTATTGCAAACTCACTAACGGTTGTTCCTTCTGGAGAATCATCTTTTCCCCAAACACCATCTGACATAAATAAATCATCTGGCGTTAAATTGTATTCATTTTCTATTCTAAAACCAATATCAAAAATATTTCCAGTTTCTATAACTAAAGATTCTAAGTAATTACCTTTTAAATCTATTTTGTCATTAAAATACTCTGTAGCTGAAGTTTCAGTTCTTTTAAAACCAGCATCTATTACCACACTTTTACTTCTTCTAACATTAATTAGCTCTAGTTCTAAAGTACCATTAACATACTTCCCTTTTTTAACAAATACAGGTGGCGGAGAAGATGTTTCATAATCTAAAATAGGCTTCTGAATTTCAAACAAAGCCAAAGCTTCTTCTCCTAAAGTTAACAAGTCATCTACACTATTAGACCAGATTTGAAAATTATAATAAGTAGCACCTGCTTGGTATTTATCAATATTCCAATGACTATCTATTTCAAAATTTTTATCACCATTAATCAATCTTCCAGAAAAACTTAACACAAACTCTTTAGTTCCATTACTATTCTTTATAATTGACTTAATAAAGTGTACCCCATCGCCTTCTTGCTCTTCTTCTCCTTCTTCACTTTCTTGTTGAAAAAGTTCTATGGTAGAAACAGACAATAATTCTGCTCCTAACAATCTATCACAAATAAACTTCGTGTGTTCATACACTCCATTTTCTGTTTTAGTAGCCAAGACAACTGCAATCGTTTCTCCATCTTTTACATAATCTACAGAGTAAAGTTCGGTAGCATTTGTAATTGCTATTAAATCTAATGGAGACGATTCTACTGTTGTTGTACCAGCAATTACGTCTAAAGGAATTAAATCTTTTAAATCGAAGTTTATGCTTTTAGCGGCAGACTTCTTATATTTTTTACTTTTTATAACTTTTTTAGCTTTTAATTTATCAAACTTATAATTCCCCTTTTTCCTTAAATAGTTTCTTTGATTGATTTGCTGAGAAAGACGGTCATTACTTTCTAAACCACCATCATTACCACTAGAAACTTGTGGTGCTAATACAGGACAAACAGCTACTCCAGAACACGCTGGATCATCACAATCTATCAATCCATCTCCATCATCATCTAATCCGTTAGAACAATCTTCTTGAGGTACAGGAGCTGTAGGGCACCTTGCTCCATCATTAGAACTACTTGAAGGTCCGTAAGCAAAAAGGTTAGAGTCTAACTGACTTCCTGATTCTAGTGTTTGTACACTTTGAATAACATATACAGTACCCGTTTGATTGGCAGAAACATAAAAACGCCCTGACTTATCAAAATAAACAGCACCATACGTATAGTTTAAACCGGCTAAAATTGGTACTTCTCCTAAATTAATTACTTCTCCTGTAGTAGCATTAATTCTATATAATATATTGGTCTTTTTTTCTACCGTATATAAATGACCATCTACAGAGTTAAAAGCCCAATCATGAACACTAATATTTTTTGACAAGGTTTCACTACTAATATATTTTGTATAGTTCTCCGATTCCGGATTTAAATCTATTTTATAATAACTTGTTCCACCTCCTTTTAAATAGTAGATTCCTTCTGAACTAACATCACCTACATATCTACTAGAATTTGGTAACTCATCTACATAAAAAGTTTCTACATTAAAGTTTTTACCAATTCTTACAATTGTTTTTGCAGGTGTACTTAATGATCCCCAAATGTATCCATCTGCAGGATTATACCCTACTGCGTTAATAGATCCAGGGGTAATATCTTCTTTTACAATATAAGAACTTCCCGAAGCTAAATCTAAAGCATAAATATCATTCCTTTGAAATAAATATGCATTATAATCACAATTAAAAGGTTCTTCTTGTGCTTTTAAAGAAAGCGTAGTTATTATAACCAATAAAAAGGTTATTAACTTAAAATGTTTAGGTAGTTTTGATTCCATCTGTCAGTATTTTTAACAAAAGTATTTTATTTTAAAAAAAAATACTCTTTTGGGGGGTTAATGGCGCTAAAGTGTAGACCAACACTAATATATGAAAAGATAAAGGTTTAACCAAAACTTAATTATATTATAAAAGCCACATTAAAAATGTGGCTTTTATAGATATTTTAAATAAAATAAGGAATACTTAGTCTACATTGTCATGTAAAAAAGAATTATTAGATTTAAAACTAATTTCATCGGTATTCTTTTGAATAGATGTTTTTGTACTACTAATAGGACTATTTGTATCTAAATTTATCCCTAACCTTTTATAAGCTGGCTGACGCTCAATTTCATCAATGTTCTTATTCATTTGATCATTGAATTTATAATTGAAACCTTTCATTGTTTTACGTCTCTCTTCAGCTCTCTTTTGCAATTCAGTAATTGTTAAATCTAAAGGAGAAACTTCTTCACTTTGCGTTTCTATTTGGTTTACTTGTGCCTGAGGAGTTCTTGTTTTTAATTCAAAATTAATTTCCTCTTCAGCAACTTTTCGCTCTACCATACCAGAACTTTTACCTATGGTTGGTTGTGCATCAAAATCTTCTAAAACATAACGCTTTTCTACCACTTTTCTCTCAAAAACAACCTCTTCTGCCTGTATCTCTTCAACCTCCTTAACTTTTGGAGTTTCTACTTGTGCCTGTGGTTTTAAAGGTAAATCAAATAATAAATTAGGTTCAACTGCTTTTAGTTCTTCTACAACTGGTATTTCTTGAACTGGAGTTATGTCTGTAATAACAAAATCATCTTCAGAGGCAACTTCTACTTCAACATCATCATAAACAACTGCCATATTTACAATTTCATTGGTAGTTTTAACCAAGTTTGTTTTTGGCACCACTACTTCCTCTTCTAAAGAATGAACTACTTTTTCCTCTACAGCACTTGTTAGTGGCTCGTTTAAAGAAGGCGCTTTTGTAATTGTTTTTTCACTAAAATCATAGGTAGCTTTTTGCTCATCTTCAAGGGTGTGCACAATTTTTTTTACTTCCGTATTTGTAATTGTACTTTGTTGATCTGCAGCAAAACCTGTAGCAACAATAGTAACAGCAATTGCATCACCTAATTCTTCATCTTCTCCAATACCCATAATAATATTGGCATCATAACCGGCTTCATCTTGTATATAATCGTTTATTTCACCAATTTCATCTAAAGTTACCTCATTAGTACCAGATACAATTAACAACAATACATTCTTTGCTCCTGTAATTTTATTATCATTTAATAAAGGAGAATCTAATGCTTTAATAATAGCTGTTTTAGCTCTAGTCTGACCTTCTTCTTTTGCAGAACCCATAATTGCAGTTCCACTATTAGAAAGTACAGTTTTAGCATCATGTAAATCTATATTTTGTTTATAGTGATGCGTAATTACCTCTGCAATTCCACGAGAAGCTGTAGATAAAACCTCATCTGCTTTAGAGAAACCAGCTTTAAAACCAAGGTTTCCGTAAACTTCACGAAGTTTATTATTGTTTATAACAATTAGAGAATCAACATTTTGGCGCAATTGATCAATTCCTAACTGAGCTTGTTTAGCACGTCTTCTACCTTCAAAGGCAAAAGGCATCGTAACAATACCTACAGTAAGCACATCCATATCTTTTGCAATTTTTGCAATAATAGGAGCTGCTCCTGTACCAGTACCACCCCCCATACCAGCAGTAATAAATACCATTTTGGTTTGGGTATTTAGCATTTGCTGAATTTCTTGCATACTTTCTTTAGCTGCTTGTGCACCCACTTCTGGATTTGCACCTGCACCTAAACCAGAAGTTAAACTTACTCCTAATTGAATTTTATTAGGAACAGGACTGTTTTCTAAAGCCTGTGCATCTGTATTACAGATTACAAAGTCTACTCCTTTAATTTGTTGTGTAAACATGTGGTTTACTGCGTTGCTACCGCCTCCACCAACTCCAATTACTTTAATTGTGTTAGATTGTGTCTTAGGCATGTCAAATGAAATGTTATCGAATTCTGCGCTCATAATAACCGATATATTGTTTATTATTATTTTTTTGATTTTTGTTCTCTTTTCTTAATCTCAATCTTTATTCTGCGTTGTCCAAAAAATCTTTTAAACTTTCTGTAAACTTTTCAAAAAACGACTTCTTTTTTGGTTTAGGTCTTGGAACTGGTTCCGGTTCTCGTTCCTCTTCAATGGGTTCTTCTGCTTTAGTCTCAATTGAATCTTGTACCACAGGTTGTTCTACCTCAGGTTCTTCTATAACCTCAACAACAGGTTTTTGTTTTTCTAAACCTTCCATTAATAGACCAACAGTTGTCGCAAAAGCCGGACTAGATAAAAGTTCATCAGATTCTCCTGCCAAATGTTCATTAGGATATCCAATTCTTGCATCCATACCTGTAATATACTCTACCAACTGGCGTAAGTGCTTTAATTGTGCCCCTCCACCTGTTAACACAATACCTGCAATTAGTTTTCCTTTTGCAGTTTCATGTCCATAATTTTTTATCTCTAAATATACATGCTCAATAATTTCTTGAACTCTTGCATGTATAATTCTTGATAAATTTTTTAAAGTAATTTCTTTAGGCTCTCTACCTCTTAAACCTGGTATAGATACTATTTCTGTTTCTTTATTTTCTCCTGGCCATGCAGAACCAAACTTTATTTTTAATAATTCTGCTTGCTTCTCTATAATAGAACAGCCTTCTTTTATATCTTCTGTAATTACATTTCCTCCAAAAGGAATTACAGCTGTATGTCTAATAATTCCATCTTTAAAAATAGCTAAATCTGTTGTTCCTCCTCCAATATCAATCAATGCAACTCCTGCTTCTTTTTCTTCCTGACTTAACACTGCATTTGCAGATGCCAAAGGTTCTAAGGTTATTTCACTTAAACCTAAACCTGCACTTTTAACACAACGCCCAATATTTCTAATAGAAGAAACTTGCCCAACAACTACATGAAAATTCGCTTCTAAACGACCTCCATACATACCTATTGGCTCTTTAATATCTGCCTGAGAATCTACTTTATATTCTTGCGGTAAAACATGAATAATTTCTTCTCCTGGCAACATTACTAATTTATGAACCTGGTTTATTAAGTCATCAATATCATTTTCATCAATTACCTCATCTGCATTATTTCTTGTAATATAATCACTGTGATGTAAACTACGAATATGTTGTCCAGCAATACCTACAACAACTTCATGAATCTTAACACCAGAAACACTTTCTGCCTCTTCTACTGCTTGCTGAATAGACTGTATGGTTTGCGTAATATTACTTACAACCCCACGTTTAACACCTAAACTTTTAGCTTTACCGATTCCTATAACTTCAATCTTGCCATATTCATTCTTACGACCAATCATTGCTGCGATTTTGGTTGTACCAATATCTAAACCAATTGCTATTTTATTGTTCTCCATTTTGATTTATTTTGCGCACACAACTTGGTTGTGATATTTTAAATTAATCGTTTTGTATTCTTCAATCGTTTTATCTTCAAATGTCTTGTTATAAAACGCTTTTAACTTCTTAAATTTCACATCAATTTCAGATAATTTTCCAAAATCAATTTTATAATTTCCACTTCTCACGGAAAATTGATACTCACCATCGTCAAATTTCTCTATTCCCACGACTTCTTTTCGCAAAAAATCATCCTCTAAAATAAAGGATATTAAAGGTAATATTTCTTTAACTTCCTCCTCTTTTTTAACACCAGAAACCAGCATTACTCTTGCTGAAAAATTACTCGATAAAGGTATTTTTACACCTTGTTTATCAACATAATAAGAATCTTTTTTATTTATAATTCTTGCAACAGGTGTACGCTGTTTTATGATTGTTTTTAGGGTGCCCGATATGGTTAAAAATACTGCTGCATTTTCAACATAAGGGTTTTCAGAAACCGTTTTTTCCAAACTGTATAAATTTATCACAGATTTCGCTTGGTTTTTCACAGTTGTATCATTTTGTATTAACAATTTATCAACCATAGAATGTGTTAAAAATTGATTGTCTCCAGCCTCAAATTCTATAATAATATCTGTTACTTTTTTATTCGAATTTCTTTTTTTAGAAAAACTAGACAAAAAGGCCAAACCTCCTATTAACAAAAGGAATGCTATGTATTTAAAAAACTTCTTAAACTTCATTTCCTATTGCTTTTAAAAGTTCATTACTTACCTCATCAACCATCATACCAATATCACCCGCACCTAACATTACAACTACTTTTGCTGATGAATTTTTAATATCTTTTATTAAATTATTTTTTTTAGTCAGTTTTTTATTCTTACAAACAACTTTATTTAATAACCATTCAGAGTCTACTCCGGCAATTGGTTCTTCTCTTGCAGGATAAATATCTAGCAATAAAACCTCATCGAATTTTGATAATGCAGATGCAAAATCTTCAATAAAATCTTTTGTTCTAGAAAACAAATGTGGCTGAAAAACAACCAACACTTTTTCGTTAGGGTACATTTCTCTAACAGAACTCTCTACAGCATTTATTGCTGTTGGATGATGTGCATAATCATCAATCAATACAAAATCATTTGTTTTGATTTTATACGAAAATCTTCGTTTTACTCCTTTAAAAGTTGATAATCGTTCTTTAATTACCGATAACGAAATTCCATAAACATCTGCCATAGCTATTGCCGCCAATGCATTCATCACATTATGCTGACCTGGTAAATGAAATTCAATATTTTTTATTTCTGATGAAGGTGTTTTCACATCAAAAATATATTTACCGCTTTCTATTTTTAAATTGAATGCGACATAATCTGCAGCTTCATTAACAGCATACGTCAAGCCCTCTAAAGGCAAGCCTTTTGCAACAATTAACGTGTTTTCTACTTTGTTCGTAAACTCAACAAACGATTCGTTTAAAGCTTCTGAGTCTCCATAAATATCTAAATGATCTGCATCCATAGAGGTTACACATGCAATATTAGGACTCAGTTTTAAGAAAGATCGATCAAACTCATCTGCTTCTACAACGCTTACTTTATCATCCCCTAAAATTAGGTTAGAATTATAGTTTTCTGCAATTCCACCTAAAAAGGAAGTCGCATTAGCTGTATTCATAATATGACCTAAAATAGCAGAAGTCGTAGTTTTACCATGTGTCCCCGCAACCGCTAAACAGAAAGTTGTTTCCGTTATTTTCCCTAAAATTTCAGCTCTTTTTAAAACTGTAAAGCCATTATCTAAAAAATAACTTAGTTCAGCATGATTTTTAGAAACGGCAGGCGTATACACTACCAACGTTTTTTTACTATCTAAAAATGAAATAGGAATATTTTTTACAGCATCTTCAAAATGAATTTCAGCACCCAAATCTTCTAAATCTAAAGTAATTTGAGTTGCAGTTTTATCATAACCAGCCACACTTTTCCCATTAGACGCAAAGTAACGAGCAATTGCACTCATTCCTATGCCTCCAATTCCGACAAAATAAATATAAGCCCATCCTAAATCCTTCCCAAAGGGAAGGACTTGCTCACTGTTATGTATTTTTCTATTTATCAATTTTACTATTTAAATATTTATATCTCTTTATTTTCAAATTTTCACTTCGCTTTCTCTCACAGATTTCACAATCATATTTCTTCCCATTGGGAAGATTAAGATGGGCTATTTAATAATTTTTCTACTTCATTAACAATAGCTGTTGTTGCTCCTGGAAGCGCTAATTCTTTTATATTTTCAGATAAATTACTTTGTTTTCCTTTATCTTTTAATAATGTTTCAAAAACGATTGGAAATGATTCCAATTCACTTTCCTTCAACAAAATTGCACCATGTTTATCTGCAATTGACTTTGCATTTTTTGTTTGATGATCTTCCGACACATTTGGTGAAGGAATAAACAATACCGGCTTACCCACAATACACAATTCTGAAACCGAACTTGCGCCTGCTCTAGAAATAATAATATCCGATGCAGCGTAGGCAAAATCCATTCTATTTACAAACTGATGTACTTGAATATTTTCTGTTTCGTTGTATTTTTTATATTCTTCAAAATATAATTTACCACATTGCCAAATAACCTGAACCCCTTGTTTTTTAAAGAATTCTAGATTAGCTTCCACCAATTGATTAATTTTTCTTGCTCCTAAACTACCTCCTAAAACTAAAATAGTTTTTTGCTCTTTTTCTAATTTAAAAAACAGTTTTCCTTCGGCTGTTTTAGAATGAATAGATAATAAATCTTGACGAACAGGGTTTCCTGTTTTTACAATTTTATCAGCAGGAAAAAAACGTTCTAAATTATCATAAGCAACACAAATTTTGTGCGCTTTTTTACTTAATAATTTATTGGTAATTCCAGGAAACGAATTCTGTTCTTGTATTAAAGTCGGAATTCCCTTTCTATTAGCCATTATTAAAGTTGGCCCACTTGCAAAACCACCTGTACCAATTGCTACATCTGGTTTAAATTTTCTAATAATCTTAGAAGCATTCCATAAACTACTGATCAACTTAAAAGGAAAAGACAAATTGTCTATAGTTAACCTTCTTTGTATTCCAGAAATCCACAATCCTTTTATTTCATATCCCGCTTGCGGAACTTTTTCCATTTCCATTTTATCCTTTGCGCCTACAAATAAAAATTTTGCATTTGGGTAACGCAACTTTAATTCGTTTGCAATAGCAATAGCAGGATAAATGTGCCCTCCTGTACCTCCTCCAGAGATTAATATATTAATCGAGTGTTTCATGAAGTATGTTTAAAGGGTTATCATCTAAAATATCTTCTTCTGTTTCTTCTTTGGAAGCACTTACACTTAAAATCATCCCTAATGCAAAACAGGTCATCCAAATAGAAGTACCACCACTACTAATTAGCGGTAAAGTTTGCCCCGTTACCGGGAATAAATTAGTTGCAACTGCCATATTTATGGAAGCTTGAAAAATGATTGGAAGTCCAACTCCCAACACTAACAACGTGCCAAAAATTGTAGTTGTTTTTCTAATGACTACAAAAATTCTAAACAGTAAAATAAAATAGATGGATACTATTAAAAATCCACCAACTAAGCCATATTCTTCTACAATTATTGCAAAAATAAAATCTGATGTAGATTGTGGTAAAAAATTCTTTTGAACACTTTTACCCGGACCAACACCAAATGTTTCCCCCATAGCAATTGCTATTTTTGCTTTCTCTACTTGATATTGCTCCTTGCCGTCATCATCAGAAAAACTAGCGATTCTGTTTTCCCAAGTTTGCACTCTATTTGGCATTAAATCTGGAAATGCTTTGGCTGCTAAAATAAAAATTAACAACAAACCAATTCCTGCTCCTATTATAAATCCTAAGTACTTAACTGGATAACCACCAATAAAAGTTACAATTAAAATCATGGTAAAAATAATGGCTGTTGTAGAAAAGTTTGCTGGTAAAATTAAAACTAAAACAACTGCAACTGGCAACCACAATTGCCACAAGCTATCTTTAAAACCAATTGTGTTATCCTTATTTTTAGACAAATACCTTGCTACATAAACCATTAACACTAAACCTGCCAAAGTAGAGGTTTGAAAACCAATTCCACCAATACTAATCCATCTACTTGCATTTGCTCCCCCAATTGTTGTACCCTGAGACAGCGTATAAATCAATAAAAAGACAATTACAGGAAGCATGATAACTGAGCCACCAGAGAAAAATCGATAAGGCACTTTGTGAACTCCGTAAATAATAGCAAAACCCATTATTAACAACACAATATGCTTTATCAAATACCCAAAAGAAGAACCAGAACCAACAACATACTCCAAGTTTGTGCTTGCGCTATAAACTGGCATAAATGAGAATATTGCCAAAATAGCAACAATTGCCCAAATGGTTTTATCTCCTTTTATATATTGAAAAATGGTTTTCATTAAATAGTACTTAAATTTCTAAAATATTAAACTTTACCTTATAATTAAACGCATAAATAATTACACGAATAAACAATTTTTATAAACTTCTTACTGCCTTCTTAAATTGACGACCTCTATCTTCATAATTATCAAACAAATCGAAACTTGCACATGCTGGCGACAATAAAACAGCTTCTCCACTTTCTGCTAATTTGTGAGATACTTTTACAGCTTCTTCTGCCCCTGCAGTTTCTACTATAATATCTACCACATTACCAAAAGTGTTTTTAATTTTATCGTTATCAATACCTAAGCAAACAATTGCTTTTACTTTTTCTCTTACCAAAGGCAACAAATCATTATAATCGTTCCCTTTATCTACACCACCAACAATCCAAACAGTGGTTTTCTCCATGCATTCTAACGCATAATACGTTGCGTTTACATTAGTAGCTTTAGAATCATTTATATACTCTACGCCTCTAACTTTTGCTACATTTTCTAAGCGATGCTCTGCTCCTTCAAAATCTTCTAAACTCTCTATTATAACTTGCTTTCTAGCTTTTAACAATTGAGCTGCCATAGTAGCTGCCATAGCATTTTTTGTATTGTGTTTTCCTTTTACTGATAAAGTTGATAACGGCATGTTAATTTTGTCTTTATTTATATTGATAATAATATTGTTGTCTTTGATATACGCTCCATACTCTAATTCTTTTTCAAGCGAAAACGGAACTAATTTCGCGCTTGTTTTATGTTCTTTTAACCAATTATTGATTGCCTCATCATCTGCATCATAAATTAAATAATCGGTTGCTGTCTGATTCTTTGTGATTCTAAATTTTGAATCTATATATTTATTAAAATCGTATTCGTACCTATCTAAATGATCTGGTGTAATGTTTGTTAAAATTGCAATATGACTATTAAAATTTTCTATTCCGTCTAACTGAAAACTACTTAACTCTAACACATAGTTTTCATAAGACTCTTCAGCAACTTGTTGCGCAAAACTGTCTCCAATATTACCTGCAACACCTACATTTAATCCTGCTTTTTTTAAAATATGATGCAGTAATAATGTTGTGGTTGTTTTTCCATTAGAACCTGTAATACCAACAATAGTTGCGGCTGTAAACTGCGCTGCAAATTCAATTTCTGAAACAACAGGAATTGAATTTTCTTTTAATTGCAGAATTAAAGCAACCGTATCTGGAATTCCAGGACTTTTCATCACTACATCAGCATTTAAAATTTTGCTTTCTGTATGTTGATTTTCCTCAAAATCGATCTCGTTATTTAAAAGAACTTCTTTATACTCTTTTGCTATTTTATTTTTATCTGAAACAAAGACCTCGTATCCTTTTTGTTTTCCTAAAAGCGCTGTACCAACACCACTTTCTCCACCACCAAGAATTACAAGCCTTTTCATTTATCTTAATTTTAAAGTAACAATTGTAAATACTGCTAGCAAGATTCCAATAATCCAAAAACGGACTACAATTTTACTTTCGTGATAGTTTGATTTTTGATAATGATGATGTAAAGGCGCCATTTTAAAAATTCTTCTTCCTTCTCCAAATTTCTTTTTGGTATACTTAAACCAAGAAACCTGCATAATTACCGAAAGGTTTTCTATCACAAATATTCCTGCTAAAATTGGCAACAATAATTCCTTACGAATAGCAATTGCAATAACTGCTATAATTCCACCAATTGTTAAACTCCCCGTATCTCCCATAAAAACCTGAGCAGGAAACGTGTTGTACCACAGAAAACCAATTAATGCTCCTGCAAACGCCAATATAAAAACAGTCATTTCACCAGAGTCTGGTATATACATAACGTCTAAGTAATCTGCAAAAATGATATTACCAGAAACCCATGCAAACACTGCTAAGGTTAACACTATTATGGCAGATGAACCGGTAGCTAAACCATCAATTCCATCTGTTAAATTTGCACCATTTGAAATTCCTGTTACAATAAAAACAGTTACAAAAATGAAAACAATCCATCCATACTTCTCGTATCCATCACCTAAAAAACTGAAGGCTTTTGAATACTCTAATTCATTATCTTTAAAAAATGGCACTGTAGTTTTAGTAGATTTATGCGCTTCTCCAAAAACAATTTTTCGTCCATCTTTATTTACTATTTGCTGCTCTTTTGGTAATTGCTCCTTTATGGTAACTCCATCATTAAAATATAACATAGAACCTACAATAACACCTAAACCAACCTGACCTAAGACTTTAAACTTACCGCTTAAACCACCTTTATCTTTTTTGAAAACTTTTATATAATCGTCTAAAAAACCAATTAACCCCATCCAAACGGTAGTAATAATTAATAAAATCACATAGACATTATCTAATTTAGCCAATAATAAAACCGGAATTAAAGTTGCTAAAATGATAATAACACCCCCCATTGTTGGCGTACCAGTTTTTTGTTTCTGCCCGTCTAAACCTAAATCTCTTACCGTTTCTCCTACTTGCTGGTTTCTTAAAAAATCTATAATTCTTCTACCATAAATTGTTGAAATTAATAATGATAAAATAAAAGCTCCCGCTGCTCTAAATGTGATAAACTGAAACAATCCAGCACCAGGGAAATCCATTATATTTTTTAAATATTCAAATAAATAATATAGCATTCTTAATTATTTTTTAATTGCTTGAAACAGTTCTTTACTTCTTCTAAATCATCAAAATGAGCTCTCACTCCATTAATTTCTTGATAATTTTCATGTCCTTTTCCTGCTATTAGTATAATATCTCCACTTTCAGAAAACTTACACGCAGTTTTTATTGCCTGTCTTCTGTCTAAAATTGACAATGTTTTTTTATAATTTTCAGCAGCAATACCTACTTCCATTTCATCTAAAATAGTCTGTGCGTTTTCCGTTCTAGGATTGTCTGATGTAAAAATCGCCTGACTACTTAACTGAGAAGCAATATGTGCCATTTTTGGTCTTTTAGTAACATCTCTGTCGCCACCACAACCAACAACTGTTATCAGTTTTTCATTACCAGTTCTAATATCATTAATGGTTTCTAGTACATTTTTTAAAGCATCTGGCGTATGTGCATAATCTACAATTGCCGTAACTCCATCTTCTGATATAACATACTCAAAACGACCACTTACATTTTCTAACTGACTGATAATTGTTAAAATTTCTAATTTCTCTAATCCTAACAATTCTGCTGTTGCAAAAATTGCTAATAAGTTAGATGCGTTAAACTGACCGATTAACTTAGTCCAAACTTCTGTTTCATTTATTTTTAAAAGTGTACCCGAAAACTGCTTTTCTAAAATCTTAGCCTTATAATCTGCTAATGTTTTTAAAGCATAAGTCACTTTTTTTGCTTTCGTATTTTGCAACATAAAGTCGCCATTTTTATCATCGATATTGGTAAGCGCAAATGCAGCTTTAGGTAATGAATCGAAAAACTTTTTCTTTACATCTCTGTATTCTGCAAACGTTTTATGATAATCTAAATGATCGTGCGATAGGTTTGTAAAAATTCCACCAGCAAACGTTAATCCCTCTGTTCTTTCCTGATGAATTCCATGAGAACTCACTTCCATAAAACAATAATCTACACCTGCATCAATCATTTTATCTAAATAACTGTTGATAGTCACAGAATCTGGAGTTGTATGCGTTGCTTTAAACTCAACATCATCAACCAAAATTTTTACTGTTGAAAGCAAACCTACTTTATAACCTGCTTTTTTAAATAATTGATACAAAAGTGATGCGATCGTAGTTTTTCCATTTGTACCCGTAACACCTACTAAAGGCATCTTTTTTGACGGATTTTCATAAAAATTAGACGCCATTATCGCCAAAGCAACATTCGCATCTGCTACCTGAATATATGTAATTCCTGTTTTTTTATCCGCAGGAAAATCTTCACAAATAATTGCTATTGCACCTAAATTAATTGCTTTATCAATATATAAATGACCATCTACTGAAACTCCTTTTTGAGCAATAAAAACATCATTCTTTTCAATCTTCCTAGAATCGAAAACAACAGCATTTATCTCAATATCTGTACCTCCAAATACTTGATCAATAGCAACCTGATATAATATGTCTTTTAAATTCTTCAGTTTATGAAAGTTTTAAAATAATGGTTCGTCCTTTAACTAATTTCTCTCCTTTTCTTAGTGATTGAGACTTCACTTTACCAACACCTGTAAACTGTACCTTTAATCCGATGTTTTCTAACAAAGCCAAAGCATCCATACCAGACATTCCTCTAACATCTGGAACCTCTTGATACTCCTTATTTATTTCTTTATCAAAATCTAAATACTCTTTATCTATAGCTGCAAATTCTATTTTATCATCCACAGATTGATTATCTATAGGAGTTGTTGTATAAATCTTCTGTGCAATTTCCTTAAAAACAGGTCCAGCAACTGTTGCACCATAATAACCTTTCTTTTTCTTCGGATCATGAATAACCACAATACAAGAGTATTTTGGATTATCAGCAGGAAAAAAACCAGCAAAAGAAGCTACATAACGTTTACTTGAATAAAAACCGCCTTCCCACTCACCTTTACTATTTTTAGTTCTAGGAACGTATTTTTTAGCAGTACCTGTTTTACCTGCCATAGAAAAATTAGGAGAATAAATACCTCTACCAGTACCTTTTTCTACCACGTTTTCCAACACTTTTTTCAACTTACTTAAAGTTTCATCAGAAGCTATTTTCGGATTTAAAACCTCTGTTTTAAAAACCTTTTCAACCTTATCTTCTTTTCTTAATTCTTTTACAAATCTTGGCTTTACCATTACACCATTGTTTGCAATAGCATTATAAAACATTAACGTTTGCATTGGTGTTATAGAAATACCATATCCCCAAGACATCCATTCTAATGAAATTTTACTCCATTCTTTATCTTTTGGATTTGGTATGTAAGGTTTCCCTTCTCCTTTTATCTGAAAACCAATTGGTTTTGTAAAACCATATTCAGCTACCTTATCATAAAACCTTTGAGGATTTTTATCATAATATTTCTGAATCACTTTTACCACACCAACATTAGAAGAAACCTCTAAAATTCGTCCAACAGAAATCTTTCCATAACCACCGTGATGAGAATCTTCTACTTTTCTTCCATTTATAAAAATTCTACCTTTTTCTGTATCTATAACCGTAGACGTATCTACAACCTTATCATCTAACGCAATCATCATGCTCGCTAACTTAAAAGTAGAACCAGGCTCATGACTTTCCCAAACGGCATAATTTCTTTTCTCGTAATACGTTCCTTTAGAAGTTCTTCCTAAATTAGAAATTGCTTTAATCTCTCCAGTCGCAGTTTCCATAACCACCGCACAACCATGTTCTGCTTCAAAATACTCTAACTTATCTAACAAAGCATGATGCGTAATATCCTGAATATTAACATCTATGGTTGTTATAATATCATGTCCATCAACTGGCTCTCTTTCATTTACATCATTTATTGGTTTCCACTGATTTTTAGCAATTTTCTGCTTCCATCTTAAACCATTTTGACCTTGCATATAATCTGCAAAAGCACCTTCTATCCCCGCCTCACCTCTAAAATCATCATACCCAATAGTACGTTCTGCAATTTTACCAATAGGATGTGCTCTTACCGTTTTGTGCTCCGCAATAAAACCACCGCTATAAACACCTTTATTAAAAATAGGAAATTCTTTAACCTTCAAATAATCTGTATACCCTACATTTCTAGCAATTAACAAATACCTGTTTCTTCTCTTTTTTTTTTTTT